>CAZAMW010000112.1:0-5361 GCA_964486265.1 uncultured Nitrosopumilales archaeon
TATCTCGCCGAGGTCGCGGGCGCGACCGGCCTCCCGCTCGCCGACAGCACCCCGGCAAAGATCTCAGGGGAGATCACGAGGCTGTTCCGAAGGAGCCGCTCACTCGGGTACGAGGGCCTCGTGCTGAAGGACCCGGAGAGCCCCTACACACCGGGGAAGCGGGGGAAGTCCTGGGTGAAGCTCAAGGAGGAGCTGGACACGCTGGACGTCGTGATAGTGGGAGCCGAGCTCGGCCATGGAAAGAGGGCCGGGAGGCTCTCCGACTACACATTCGCCGTCCGCGACGGCGACGCGTTCAGGGTCATCGGCAAGGCCTACTCGGGCCTGACGGACGTCGAGATCGAGGAGATGGCGGTCAAGATAAAGGCGGCTACGGTCACCGACGACGGCTACTACAGGACCGTGCGCCCGGAGCTCGTCATAGAGGTCGCATTCGACAGCATACAGAAGAGCGCCAGGCACGACAGCGGCTACGCGCTCAGGTTCCCCCGGATCAAGAACCTGAGGACGGACAAGACCCCTGACCAGGCGGACACCCTCGAGCGCGTGAAGAAGGTCTACGAATCCCAGAAGGTAAGGTCGGAGCCGTAGAATTTGCGGAGCTCTATGGCCAGTTCCGCATAGTCCGCAACGCCCCTCCCCACCAGCGAATCGAGGAACCTGGTCCTCCTGTCAAGCTCGTTCGCCATCCGCTTGGCCGAGTATCCGTAGCCGTCGGCTTTCTTCTCGAGCTTCACCGACCGTTCCGGCGACCCCTCCCACCCGGCCTCGGTCCGCTTGAAAAGGGTCGCCCACTCGCGACCCGGCTCGACCACCTCGCGGACGTACCTCACTCCCTTCTGGTCCCGGACCATGAAGACGACCGCGTCTATCAGTTCGAGCGATGGCCGCGCGACCGAGAGTGGAGGTTGCGTCAGCCTCGCGACGAAGCCGTCCGTGTTCGAGGCGTGGAATGTGGTCAGACATCCTGACCCTGACGCGGCCGCCTGGAAGAGCACCTGGACCTCCTCTCCTCGCGACTCGCCCAGAATGACGTAGTCCGGCCTCTCCCTGAGGCTGAGCTTCACGAGGTCGAAGAGGGAGACGTTGGCGCCCTCGGAGAGCGTGTGCTTGGTGTGGAGCGGCTTCCATCCGCTCTGCGGAAGGTTGATCTCTCTCGTGTCCTCGATGGAGAGGACCTTCCAGTTGGGGTTGATGACAGTCCCCAGCGCGTTGAGAAGGGTGGTCTTGCCTGAAGCGGTGACTCCCGCCACGACCACGAACCCCTTCATCTCGAGGAGCAGCCAGAGGTACGCCGCGACCTTCGCGTCCAGCGTGCCCGCATGAATGAGCTCGGCGATCGTGTAGGGGATCGTGCGGAGCTTCCTGATGCTGAAGCTGCTCCCTAGGCTGGTCACCTCCTTCCCCCACGTCGCCGCGAGCCTGTAGCCCTCGGGCAGGACGCAGTCCACTATCGGCGAAGAGACGGAGAGCGACCGGTTGGAGCGGTGGACCAGCCTGGAGACGATGGCGTCGAGCTTCTCCCTCTCCGAGAAGAAGATGTTGCTCTCCAGCCAGCCGTGCGAATTGTGCTTCCTGTGCCACACCTTGACCGGCCTGTCGAGTCCTTCGCAGGAGATGTCCTCTATCTCAGGGTCCCTGATGAGCGGGTCGATGATTGAATAGCCGAGTATCTCTCTCATCAGGTAGTAGGTGGCCGCCCTGAGGTCGTCCTCTGAAGTCTTTGCGTCGAGGTAGCCCGTTCGCTTCAGCTCCGCGAAGAGGTAGCCCAGGGGGTCGACGGTGATTATCGGCGACGGGGCGAGCCACGACGACATCGAGGCGATCGCCTCGGCGACGCTGGAGCTCAGACCGGGTTCCAGGTACGGCTCCTTCACCAGATAGACTCCCTTGCCCTCGGACTCGTAGACGTATACGGTGTAGCTCGACTTGTACGTGGCAGAACCCCTCTGCATGTCGTAGTTCACGAGATAGTTCTCGAGCATCGTCCCACCGCGCGGGGGCTCGAACGGTATAGTCTCCAGCACCATCCCCTTCTCGGGCCGCACCGGGCGGCGGAACCGGGCGCCCAGAGCCGAGCTATACCGAGAGACTGACCGTTCTAGTTCCAAACCCTACTGTCACCGTTCCATGAGTACCGGCTGGCAGTTCCAGCACGCACATGTCCCTGGGTTGCAGCGTGGAGCACGTCGAGGTCCATGCTTGCGAAAGGCCTCCTCCGAGGTAGACTGACGTTAGGTGCCCCTCGACCCATCCGTAGTTGAAGAGCCAGACGTAGCTGCCCGTGGAGTTGCTCTGCGTGCCTACCACCGTCAGGAGTATCCCGGCCTCGCTCGCCGCGTCCTGAGAGCCGTTCAGCAGGACCCCGTTCGCGCTCCTCAGCGACCCGAGCGATATCAGCCCCACGCCCCCGAGGATGGCTATGGTTATCGCGAGCATCGATATCGAGGAGACGACCTCGCTGACTCCCCTTGACTTATGCAATGCGGTCGTAGCTCCCGTCGAAGACCATCAGGAACGGCCCGGCAGCGCCTCCGGTCGGTACGTACAGCTCGAACCTAGAGGAGGGCAGCGTGCCGATGAGCGGCACCGTGCTGACCGCACCGCTCGGATACACGACGACCTGACCGTCGGGTTCGGTGACGGTGCACGACGAGGCGCCGGCGAACATGACCTCATGCCAGCCCGGCTGGACCGCCAGCGACGAGGTCCACTGGCCGTCTATCCACGCCCTCCCGTTCCCTCCGGTGCTCAGGACCCCGCCCCCGGTGTGTATCGCGAAGAAGGTCGTGGCGCCGGCCTTGCACAACTTGTCTGTGGTGCCGTAGGCGGTGCCGTTGAAGTAGAGGACCCCGGTCTGCGAGCTGCCCCCGCCCGCCTGGAAGGCGAGGGGTGAGCCCGCGAAGGAGGAGTTGACAACCAACTCCACGAGTCCCTCGGGGCCTCCCACCACGATAACCTGGTTCGTGTACACGCTCTGCTGCGGAGGCGCGAACCTGGCGACGCCCTCGTAGACGACGAACGAGAGAGACAGAGAGATCGAGACGAGCAACAAGGTGGCCACGAAGGTACTCACTCCCCTTGACCGGCTCATGCCTGTACGTTGAACGCCCTCGACAGTTGGTTGCCGATTGCGGTCACCGTGAACGACCCGAAGGCGGGGATGGCGAAGTTTGTGGTCATCTGTGCGGTGAGCGTGTAACCAGGCTGGAGCGTCGTCCCGCCTGAGGGAGACGAAAGCACCGTGACGTTGGAGGAAGTTCCTGCGAACCTGAAGGTGTTGAGGCTGTTGTTGTAGCTGACGGTGAACCCGCTGAGGGTTATCGGGACGTTGCCGTCGTTCTTGATGCTCAGGATGATGTTCTCTCCGTTAGGTGCGACGTTTACGTCGGTGAGGCTCATCGATGGGTTCCTGACCTGCGACACCACCAGCTGTTGGAACTGGGTGTACAGCAGACCCCCGATGCTCAGGGTGATGACAACCAGGATGATCGTCGCCAGAAACGGGCTAATGCCTTTGCGCGCTTGTGTCTTCATGGACAAGGATGTGTTCACGATATTTAATCGCCCAGTGCGCTCAGAGGGAGCCGAGGACTAGGAGGGAGACGAGCGTGGATGCCAGCAGGATGGGTACGGCGAGGGCGTGCCGCGCGGTCTGGGCATAGAGCTTCGACAGGAGAAGGCCGGTCATCAAGGACACCGCCGAGATCGAGATGAGGATGTAGCTCCTGGAGACGGCGCTGAACTCCGGGAGGAACGGGATGCCACCCTGGTTGAAGGTGCTCAGGAAGGACATAGAGGCTATCGATATGCCCGGGACGATGACGCCCACGAGAAAGAACGGCAGGAGAGAGCGCGAGGCGTTGCGCCGCGCGTCCGAGAGCCTCTTGAAGAAGGAAGAAAGGCGCTGGAGTTTCTCGTAACCCGCTCCCGTGACGAACGCGACAGAGAGCATCCCGAACGACAGACGGACCAGCCAGGACGGGTGGGATATCCTCTGCTGTGCCTCCTCGGGGCTAGAGCCGAGCATGATCGACCTCTGGAACGCCGCCAATGGGGCCCTGACCGAGTTGAAGTCGCCAGCGCCTGAGCTCACCTTCGCAAGGGCCTCGGGAAGGCTCACGCCCGCCTTGCTCTCCTCGGCCAGGTCGTGGAGCAGCGCGCTGACCTCCTCCTCGCCCTTCCGTATCCTCGAGTAGACACCTCCAGTGCGCAGCGCGCCCAGCGCGGAGACCGCCAGCGGGAGCAAGAGCGAGACCTCGATCGTGACGAGGCCAAGGTAGTAGAGCAAGATTGAGGCGGCCCAGGCGACGACTGAGAGGACGAGGGGATACGTCGCGGGGGCCGAGTTGTACAAGATAGGTTGTGCCCCGTCCATCAGCACCAGCAGGACGACACAGAACACCCCGAGGAGGCCGAGCGAGACGAGAAGTATCTCGACCACCGCCAGCCCCGGGATGGCCGCGGCAACCATGTCGAGGCCTACCGGGAACAAGGCCAGCACCATGAGGGAGACCTCTGCGAGGGAGCCGACGGACTCGGAGAAACCCTTCCATCTGGCCTCCATGAGCTCGACCTGTCTGAGCGACTCCTCGTCGACGAAATCGGCGACGTTCTTTCCCGTGGTCAGGGTCACCATCAGGCTGTGGACGAACTGCCTCAGCTTGGCGCTCGGGTGGGACCCGAAGGCCTTCTCCACCACCTCTGACGGGGCCCCGGGGACAAAGGCGAGGTCTCGCTCCATTATGGCCGACTCGACGCCGAACGCGGGGAAGACAGCCCGCCCGAGCGCGGCGACCTTCCTCAGGCCGTCGTCGATGCTGACCGTTGTCTCCCGCGAGAATATCGAAAGAAAGACCAGGAAGAAAGGGAGTTCGGCGTCGACCGCCCTCTGTCTGGAGTGCGAGAGCATCAACGGAAGGAGGAGCGGGACCGATTGCACCAGCGCGAGCGACGCCAGGATGAGGACGGCCTGCGGCGCGGGCAGGAGAAGAGCCAGCAGCTCTCCTGCGATAGGATAGAAGAAGAGCGAGAGCGAGAACCTGGAGTAGACCCTTGGCGGGAGGTAGATCTTCGCAGAGTCCAGGAGGGACGAGAACCTTCCTTCGAGGGAAGCAGCCAGGCGACCCGCGGGGCAGACCGACGCGAGGCGTGCCACCAGGGCTTCGTAGTTTACCGAGGACAACACAGGAGATGCCTCGTCTGCTTATAAGGGGCGCCAAGATGGACGAGCGAGCTTGTTCCTGCAGATACTGATGGGAGCCTCCTTCCTGCTGGCGGGCTACCAGGACTTCAAGGACAGGCTGGTCTCGGACCTGGTATGGATACCCGCCGTCAAAGGCGTCGTCCTGATTTTCTACT
>CAZAMW010000113.1:0-1206 GCA_964486265.1 uncultured Nitrosopumilales archaeon
CAAGCTCATACACAGCGAAGTCTCATAACGCCGCTAAGGTCCCCGGTTCGAATCCGGGCCGGCACACCGTCCTCCCCACGGCCCGTCGCTCGGGTCGTCAAACTGCCCCGGTTACTCGTATCCTTTGCTCTCGAAGAAGGCCTTCGCCGCTCTCTCTTCCTCTGCCAGGAAACCCCGGTAGTCTCCCTTCATCATCCGGTCGGCGTGCTTCGCCACGAGCTTCTTGGAGACCGTCCGGTAGAACTCCATGCAGACAGAGATCCCCCTGACGACCTGCTCGTCCTCCATCGTGACCCCGGACTCCTCCGCCTTGTAGCCTAGCTCCTTCAAGCGTGTCATGAAGACGGAGAAGTTGCTCTCTTCATCCCGTATCGCCGAGACCTTGGCCTCCGAGATCGTTATCATCTCTGGCTTCGACCCGCTGATGAACCCGACGACGTTCGCCATGCTCTGGAGAACGTCGGGTTCCCGGTTGACTATCCTGGTGTAGCACTCGCTCTGCATCTCCTGCATGTAGTCCACATCGATATCCAGCACCCACCGCCCCCACCTCTTTGTTCTCGGAACGAGGCCGAGAAGGCTGGATGGAGGGCTCTGAAGTATCTCGATGCCCCGCTCGTCCTTGAGAAAGCGCACCACGGACGCCACGGACTCTCCCTGGTCGTTCTCTCTCAATCGGCGCGGAAGGTTGGATTCGATGTCGGAAGCGTGCCTCGTCATCATCCTCTCGGGTACGGCTACGATGAGCGTCGACCTTGAGCCGTCGACGAGCAAGTTGCGCATGGCGGTGTGCGCCCCCGTCCTCCTGGCTATCACTCGCAGCTCCCTGGGGTACACGCGGTCGTCCCCCCCGAGAGAGAGGTCTAGGTGCGAGTCCAGACTGACTATCGCGCCCGGCAGCATGTTCAGTTTCCTGAGGGTGTCCGGAACCTGTGAGTGGATGTTGTGGACGATGGCGCGCATCAGGACCTGCGACTCGCGCAGTGTTGAGCCGCTATAAAGCGTCCCCGGGTTCGTCGAACTTATGAACCGAAAGAGACGGGGTCATGACAACCGATGTCCGAAGCCCGACGCCTGGCCACGTATCTCGTCCCCTACGTCTTCATCGCGAGCCTCCAGTACCAGTTTGCCAAGGACGGCCTGAAGTACATCGACCCCATGGCCTTCATGGGACTCCGGTATCTGCTGGCAGGCGGGATCTGCTTC
>CAZAMW010000113.1:1216-5337 GCA_964486265.1 uncultured Nitrosopumilales archaeon
GTCATCGCGAAGAACTTCAGGCCGATAGTGAACAAGGACACGCTGCTGCTCTCGCTGTTCACCTTCACCAGCAGCGCCATGTGGATATTCGGTCTTGAGTACGTCTCGCCGGCACAGTCGGCCGTGCTGAGCTACACGATGCCGCTCTTCGCCATCCCTCTGTCGATTCTTCTGATCAAGGAGAGGGCCAACCTGCTGGTCTGGACAGGAGCCATCGTGGGCTTCGTCGGCGTTTCCGTGTACAGCTTCGCCCTCACCTCGGCCGGGGGTTCCGTGCTCGGACAGCTTCTGAGCGTCGGTAACGCGTTCTTCTGGGCTCTCTACTCCGTGTACATGAGGAAGCTGAGGGTCCAGGACCCCGTGAGGACGGTCGCGACCCAGTTCTTCATAGGCGGCCTCTTTTTCCTTCCCTTCCTCCCCTTCACGTTCTATCTCGACCCCACGCCCCTGTTCTTCGTCGACCTGGGCTACGTCACGGTCATAGGTGGCGTTGTTTCGCTCCTGATCTGGAGCGCGATGCTGAGAGTGGAGACGATCGGACGGATTACGACGCTCATCTTCGCCGTCCCCGCTACCACGGTCGTCATACAGGCGATCCTGACGAGCCAGCTGCCCAGTCCTCTTTCGGTCGTAGGAGTCTGCGTCATGTTCGTGGGAATCTACGTTTCGAGGCTACAGACCGCAAGAAAGCTTGCCGCGATGCCGCCCGTCGACGCGGCGGTGTCCGCGAAACCCACTTGAATGCTTTTTAGCGGGCGCGCACAACCCTGCATATTGCCAAGGCTGAACTACGTCACCTGGTCCGAGTACGGCGAGATGGTCACCAAGCTGGCGGACGCGGTCGCGGCAAGCGGGGAGCGTTTCGACCTGGCCATCGGGATCGCCCGCGGAGGGATGCCCGTCGCGATGGTCGTCGCGGACAGGCTAGGCATAAAGGTGGATTTTCTCAACGTAAAGTCATACACGGACATCGGGGAGCGGACGAAGCCGCAGATACTCTCGACGATAACAGAGGAGATCAAGGACAAGCGCGTGCTCGTGATAGACGACCTGGTGGACGGCGGCGCCACGATGGAGTCGATAACCGAGTACCTGCGGGCGCAGAACCCCCAGTCGTTGAAGACCGCCGTGCTCTTCACGAAACCCTGGAGCACCTTCACTCCTGACTACTCGCTCAGGGTGGTGGACAACTGGGTGGTCTTTCCCTACGAGCGCGGCGAGGTGAAGCGCTCTCGCGCGCAGAAGAAGCAGCAGACGCTTGTCCCGGCGGCCTAGGCCCCGGCGTGCCCCGTCAGGGCCGAAAGTATCCTCTCCGTCAGCCCCCAGACTACGTAATCTCCGATGACGAACGCTGGAAATCGTCGGGCGCCTCCCCGTTGCAGCCTGTACGTCGAACGGTTCGCTCGGTCGATGACCTGGTGCAGCGGTATCCACCTGTAGGAGGCGACCTCCGGTCCGGCTGTCACGGAAAGGACGTCATCGGAGACGAATATCGATGGGACGACCCAGATCCCCCTCGTCCTCGCCTGGAACCGTCCGAGATAGCCCAAGAACACGCTGTCACGGAGGTCTATCCCCACCTCCTCCCGCGTCTCGCGGATCGCCGTCTGCTCGAAGCTCTCGTCTCCCGTCTGCACTCTACCTCCGGGGAGGGCCACCTGCCCGGACCAGGGGTCGTCCTCCCTCTCCGGCCTGCGCATCAGCAACACCTTTCGGCCCTCCGCCGACCCCGCCAGTATCACGGCGACCGCCGCCGTTTCGGAGGGCACGCGAGGCATGGGCTCTTCCTGACTCAGCCTCCGGGAGATCGACCCGACAAATTCGTCGCGACTCGCCGCCAAACGCCGGGATGTCGAAGAATCTTAAAATACGCTTTTCCGCTCACCGAACAAACCGTTGTCTGATCCAGAACTTAGCAAGATATACGACGAGAAGATGAAGCGGATGGCGATGCAGGCTAACTCGGGACGCGGTCGCATTGTTAACCTGACCACCTCAGACTTCGACAGTTACATGAAGGGCGGCAAGACGGTCTTCGTGGACTTTTGGGCCGTCTGGTGTGGACCCTGCAGGACGATGGAGCCCGTCGTCGAGAGGCTGGCCGCGAAGTATGGCGACAGGGTGGTCTTCGGGAAGCTCAACGTCGACGAGGAGCCTTCGCTGGCGACCCGTTACGACGTCCAGTCGATCCCCACGTTCATGGTCTTCAGGGATGGCAGACCCGTGGACGCCGCCATCGGTGCGGTCGGCGAAACGGCGCTGGACCGTCTCATCCAGAAATCCGTCCCCAACCGGGCCTAGCTCCTCACACCCTGGTGCCGTCGAGGAGGAAGACGTCGGCGTCTTTGACGTCGACTGCTCCGGACGAAAGCACCGGACCGAAGTCGAAGCCTCCCTTGGCGTTTATCGCCTGCCCGCCCACCAGGTTGTTGAACGGCGGCATGACGATGAGTTCCCCTTCGCCCTTCTCTCCCCGCTGCGCGCCGGCCCTGCGGAGCAGCTCGGCCTTGTCGTAGGGCGCGAAGAGCCAGACCGCTTCCTTGGTCCTGGAGCCGAACCTGTCCCTCATCTCGTACCTGAAGTGCGAGTGTCCGATGACCATCCTGCCGCAGGCGATCACTTCCTGGGAGGGCCAAGAGTGCCCGTGAGTCACACCCACCTTCTCGCCGGAGCCCAGGACCGTCCCCGAAGACTGGTGCAGCTTGACCCTGCTCGGAAGCAGCGTCTTGATGCCACCGTCGTGGTTTCCGGGCACCACCTCCACGGACGAGAAGACGTCGAGGAGGGTGTCGAAGAACCAGGGCAGGACGCTCCAGTCGATGTCCTCGACCTTGCCAATAGAGTGCTTCACGTCCCCGAGCACCACGATCCGGTTCGCCGCGTACTTTTCCGCGACCGAGTTGATCCTGTCCATGATCTTCATAGAGTAGGGGGGAATCCTGAACCCCTTGGCGGCCATCTCCTTCTCGAGCCCGAGGTGAAGGTCCGAAACGAGGATTGTCGAGTCCTCCCCGTCCTTGAATATCAGGGCCGCCTCTCCCGGCACGACCTTCAGCAAGATGGAGCGTGGTCCGGGCGGAGCCTAATTACCGTTCCACCCGCCCTGCGTTCAGCCGATGAGCGGGAAGATCTCGCGCTTTATGAACGCCTTGAAGTCGGGAAGGTCCACCCTGCTGAACGACGTCACGATGCAGCTGCGCGTGAGCCCGATGGTGTAACCCTGCTTCCTGGCCTGGAAGACGATGTACCAGAGCTGACCGTGCGTGAGGTAGTCGTTGTAGAGTGTCGTGTTGCCGAGCGCCTCGCCGTACAGGGAGAGCTTGCTTATGTTCGGAAGGTCGACGCCGTCGAAGAATATGACCTTGGTGTTGTCGAAGTTCTCCTCGTGGAAGCGCTTGAGCACGTCTGGCTGGATCTTGGCCTCAACGATCTGCCCCAGGCTCATGAAGAGCGCCTTGCTCATCTCGTTGGCGACGCCGTTCGCTCTGCTCTTCTTCTCGAAGACCGTCAGGTAGAGGCTCTTTTCGAAGAGGTCGAAGGAGAAGGGAGCCTGATAGGTTCTCGTCATCGGCATAGGCTTCCCCCTCTGGTTCACCGTGAAGACGGTGTCGAACGAGAAGGTTCCGGACAGCGAGTCCTTCGCCATCTCCAGGTCCGATATCTCGGAGACGAGGTTGAAGCTCTGGTCCTCGACGCTCAAGTCCTGTTCGAGCCTGAAGTTCTTCAGTTTCGTGGCGAGCAGGGGAAGGTCGTTCTCCTCTCTCACGACGAATATCTTTGCCGCTAGCACCAAGGCGCATAGCGCGCACAACACTAAGGTAAAAGTTAATCGCGCTTGCCGGCCGAAACCACCGCAGCGCTAAAATACCTTGAAGCTTTCCGTTCCAAAGTCTTGTCGAAGCCAGTGGAGGAACTCTCGGTGCGCGAGAGGACCTATTCTCCTCCAATCAAGGAGATCATCCTTGAGAATTTCATGAGCTACGAGTACGCCAGGATACCGATGAAGGAGGGCCTGAACCTCGTCGTCGGCCCCAACGGCGCCGGCAAGTCATCGATACTGCTGGCCATCTCGGTGGCGTTCGGCCAGGCCTACACGGAACGGTCAAGGAAGCTCAGCGACC
>CAZAMW010000114.1:0-5311 GCA_964486265.1 uncultured Nitrosopumilales archaeon
GCGAGCAGGATCGGCTTCCTCAACAAGTTCCAGGAGAGGATACTCGAGAGAGCCGACTCGCCCCGCATGCCCCACACGAACACCGAGACCATCCCTGGCGCAGCGGCCCTGCTGAGGAAGGCGATGGCCTTCAAGACGGGTAAAGAAAGCGGGCAGCTCCACCCCGACTGGCGCAGCTACTGGTCAGTGGGCAGCACCGAGAGCCCTGGACGCGAGACGCTCGCTTCGTTCGTCCAGGCATCGGGGGCCCAGGGTGACCTGGCAGAGAGGCTCCTGGACCTCGCGTATTCCGATATCTACTGGGACGAGGTAGTGGGCATCGACCAGGTCGAGTACAAGGGCGCGTACGTCTATGACCTGGAAGTCCCCGGAGCGCAGAACTTTGTGGGAGGCCAGGGCGGAGTATTCCTGCACAACACGACAACCCTTAACGCGCTCTCCATGTTCATCCCGCCCGACCAGAAGATAGTGAGCGTGGAGGATTCCGTGGTGGGGGACTCGGAGATCCTTGTCTCCGAGGCCGGTACGGTGCGGAAGGTCAGGATAGGTCCGTACATCGACGCTGCGCTCCAAAACGGTTCGACGTCGAGTCCCATGGGACACGAACTCTCCAGACCGGACGACGTGAAGGTCCTGACGGCCGATTCGTCCGGGAGGGTCATGTGGAGCGACTGCACCGCGCTGATCAGGCACAAGGTCCACAAGGACTTTGTGAAAGTCAGGACGCGCACGGGCAGGACGGTGGAAGTCACGGCGGACCACTCGCTCTTCAGCCTGGACGAGGCCGGAGAATTGTCGAACGTGTCAGGGCGCGACATCTCTGTCGGGACATTCTTGGTCGTGCCTCGTTCTCTCCCGGCCGGCGCCGGGAACGCGGAGTCCGACCTTGGCACGCTGCCGGAGTTCTCTCACCATGCCGTGAAGCGCGCGTCCGGGGGCCCGGAGGGCCAGTCATCGCAGCAGCTGAGGGTGCACGCTCTGCGCAGTCGGCTGTCCATCCCGGCGCCGGTGGAGCTGGACCAGGACGTCGCCTTCCTCGCAGGGCTGTGGATGGCCGATGGATTCTACGGCAGGAGGACGGTGGGTTTCTCCGCGGGGGCCAAGGACGTCGAATCCAGGCTCCTGAGCACGACCAGGTCGCTCGGACTGAATCTGACGCGGCACAGCGACGGGGTTTCGCTGCTGGTGCACTCCCAGCCTCTCAAAACGTTCTTCGAGACGACGCTGAAACTCACCGGAGACGATCATTCCCGGCACGTCCCGGATGTCTTCTTCGGCGCTCCGGACGATGTAGTCGCGGCGTTTCTGCGAGGCTATTTCACCGGAGACGGGGATGTCTCTGCGAGCGAGGTCTGCGCCGAATCGGCCTCCATGCAGCTGCTGAAGGACATCCAGACTCTCCTCCTCAGATTCGGAATAATACTGTCGGTCGGGAGCAAGGGAGGACGGGGGACATTCAGGGCCTCGGTCGTCGGGAGCGCGCAGGTCTCCTCGTTCGCCCGGAAGGTCGGCTTGGAACAGTCGAGTCAGATGAAGAAGCTGCTCAAGAGGGCAAAGTCCTCGAGGTACGATCTCGACCCCGTACCCCTCAACGGCCTCCTCGCCAGCGAGGTCCAGGAGTCCAAGTCGAGGGTCGGAGCCGCCAGGGTCGCCGATGCTCTCCGCCAGCGCCTGAACAAAGGGCTCGACAGGCGGGTCGTCTCAAGGAAGACTCTTCTCGACCTCGCAGACGCAGACCCGCAATTCAGGGGAAGCAAGGCGTACGCGCTTGCGACGAGCGGATTCTTCTTTGACAGGGTCGTGTCTGTGGAGCGCAGCAGACGTGAAGAGATGGTGTACGACCTGAGCGTCCCCGAGACTGGTCGCTTCATCGCGAACAACATCCTCTGTCACAACACCCCGGAGCTCAACCTTTCGCACAAGAACTGGATACAGTCGGTCTCGAGGGACGGCGGCGTCGCAGGGGAGATCACGCTCTTCGACCTTCTCAGGGAGGCACTGAGGCAGCGTCCGGACATCATCATCGTCGGAGAGGTCAGGGGAGTGGAAGCCTTCACGCTCTTCCAGGCTATTGCGACCGGACACGGAGGTCTCGGAACCATCCACGCGGACTCGGTGGAGGCCGCGATCAACAGGATAACCTCCGAGCCGATGAACGTGCCGAAGAGCCTCCTGGGCTCGACGCTCGACTGTCTCGTGATGCAGCTGAGGATCAAGCTGAAGGACAGGAGCGTGAGGAGGATGGTCCACGTGGCTGAGATCGTGGGCCACGAGGCGTCCACCGACCAGATCGTGCTCAACAACGCGTTCAAGTGGGACCCGGTATCCGACCAGTACATCTACTCGGGCAGGTCCCGCCTCTTCGAGAAGATAACGAAGAGGTTCGGCACCTCACCGGAGAAGGTCAAGCAGGACATCGACGACAGAAAGATCTTCCTGAAGTGGCTGATGACGAAGAACATCCGCGATTACAAGGACGTCTCGCAGCAGATCAGGGAGTTCTACTCGGACAAGGAGGCAAGCATCGAGAGGGCACTCAGGGAGCTCGACCAGACCGCTTGAAGTCCGAACAGAGCGCGCCGGTAAGGAAGGCCAGGCCCGCAAAGCAGGGAGGGGTGAGCAGGGCCTACTGGAGGAAGGCCTTTTCGCTGCTCGACCCGCACATGGACCGGGTCTACAGGACCTTCGCGACGACGGAGAACCAGGTGCGGCGCGCCGGGATCAGGCTTAGCTTCAGGGTCTACATGTGCGGGGTGGTGATGACGACGATTCTGGCCGCCGTGGTCGGGCTCGCGGTGACCGGGGTCGTGGTCGCGCTTCTGCCGACGTCCATCCTCGTCAAGGTCGGAGCGCCCATCGGCGTATTCATAGGCGCGGGCCTGGTCTCATTCGTCGTCCAGCTCTTCTACCCGAGGTTCAGGATGGGAGGGAGGAAGAGGAAGATAGACGAGGACCTCGCGTTCGTCGTGGGGAGGATGGCCGTGCTATCCGCGAGCGGGATGACCCCCGAATCGATAATGACGGAGATAGCCAAGGACAAGTCCAACGATCCTCTGGTGGTCGAGTTCAGGAAGATGGTCCGGGACATGAACCTCTTGGGCATGGACATCACCCAGGCGCTCACCGAGGAGAGGAAGCGCACTCCCTCTGAAGCCTTCGGGTCGTTCCTCGACGGGATGATGTCGACGGCCGCGTCCGGCGCGGACATCCAGCAGTATCTCATCAAGCAGTCGCGCTCGCTCATGAACGACAAGAGGCTGAAGGCAAAGTCCATATCCGAATCGCTTGGAGTCGTCGCGGAGATGTACACCACGGTACTCGTGGTCATGCCACTCATACTCATCATCCTCTTCGCGGTCATGGGAGTCATCGCGGGGAGCCTGGGCGGAATCAGCATCACGACGCTCATCGAGCTGGTGGTGTACCTGATGGTGCCCATGGGCGGCATAATGATCATGGTCATCGCCGACGGCATAGTGCCCAAGAGATGATGCGTTGGTAGACTTCCGCGGCCTGTACGTCCGGCGCAATCTGGTCTACGGCATCTCCATAGCCCTTGCCGCCGTCGCGTCGGTCGTCATCGTGCTCCTCTCCGTGGTCGAGAACGTCCCGCTGCCGTTCCCTCCCCAGACCATGGTGATTCTCGTGACCCTGCTCTTCTTCATCTTCCCGAACATAATGGAGTTCTCGTACCAGCGCTGGCGGAGGCAGATAGACAACGCCGTCCCGGGGCTGCTCGCAGACGTCGCGGCGGCGGTGAAGACGGGCATCAACCTCGACCGTGCTCTGGAGCTCGCGGCTGACAGGGACTACGGGCCGCTGACCGGCGAGCTGAAGAAGCTGAGGGCTCAGCTGGAACTGGGCGTCCCGTTCGAGGACGCGATCGAGAGGCTCATCCAGCGCGTCAAGACGGTGCTCGTCGACCGCAGCTTCAGCCTCATACTGCAGGCGAACAGGGCAGGCGGGAAGATAGAGAACCTGCTGGACATCATCCAGTCGGACGCGAACGACCTCTACCTCCTCGAGAAGGAGCGCAACGCCTCGATCCGTCCATACGTCGTGATCATCTACATTGCGTTTGGCGTCTTCCTCGCCGTCTCGGTCCTGCTCGTGGACAGCTTCTTCACCAGCGTGCTCAACGGACACGCGCAGGCTGGCACCAGCTCGCAGTTCGGCGGGACGCTCTCGGGCCTGACCCTGACGGAGGTCAAGAACCTCTTCCTCCAGATGGCGCTCATCGAGGCCATCTTCGGCGGCTTCGGCGCGGGCAAGCTGGGAGAGGGGAGCTTCAGCGGGGGATTCAAGCACGTCCTCATAATGGCAGGACTCACCGTCCTGATATTCGTGGTATTCGTCTGAGGGCGGCTAGTCGGAGACCTGAAGCGCGAGCGTCTGAACGCTCCCGTCGCCAAAGGTGACCACCACGGTGATGGTGTAGCTCGTGTTCGGCTGGCTCTCGCTTGTCTGGGCCGACCCCGACGCCGTCGCGCCTCCCGGAAGCGGAGCTGCGGAAGAGACGGCGACCGACTGGTAAGTCATCTGGAGGGGACAGCTGCTCGTGCAGAGGTCCGAGGACGGGTCGGGACCCGTGGGTATGGTAACCGCTATGCCGGTCACGGGATCGTACCCGTCGTTCATGACGCTGACCGTCACTAAGCCCGTTACGTTCACGCCCGTGTCGGGCTGCAGAGACCCCATCACGTTCACGACGTTCGCGCCTCCTGTCGTGACCGTGGCCGTGACGACCGTGCTCTTGGTAACCGTCGTCGTGGAGACGACCGTCGTGGTCGAGCCCGTCCCGCCGCCCCCGGTAAGGGTGAGGGTAGTGGTAGAAATGACGGTCATGGTCTGGACACCCGAGGTCGCCAATGACTGCATCTCATGGCTCTGCGAGGCCACCACGCTGCCTAGCGAGACCGAGGCCTCGCTCAGCGAAGACACCTGTGACTGGAGAGATGCCATGCTGCCGCCGGTGTCCGCGTAGTACGACGCGAAGAGGGCACCTGCTACGATCAACACTCCAAGCATGACAAGAGCGGGCGACCTCATGTTCGGAACTTTCACTCGTATCGAGCTTCGGGTCTCAGCCGGGTTCTTAAGTACTCTGCCCGGACCCAGGGCCGCGGAGTCCACCCGCGTCCTGCCTCTGCCAAGCAGGGGTGCCGGTTTTCGCATCCGTGCATGTCCCTATGATTTTTTCGCCTTATCGTGCAATATTTATATTGTGGAGATTTTATTCGTAGAAAATAGAAATATAAAAAATTCAGAATCCACACGAAAAATATATTTTTAGTATTTTGGAGGTAAGATT
>CAZAMW010000115.1:0-1749 GCA_964486265.1 uncultured Nitrosopumilales archaeon
AGAAGACCCTGCTGAAGAGCCTGAACGTCCCGCCGTACACGTCGTTGCACACAAGGACGTGGTCTCCCTTGCCCAGCAGCGAAGCGACCGTCGTGATCGCGCCCAGACCCGAAGAGAACGCCAGCCCGTGCCTGGCGCCTTCGAGCCCGGCTACCGCGCGCTAGAGCCTCTCGCGCGTTGGGTTGCCGCTGCGCGAGTATTCGTAACCTCTGGGTTTCGCTACGCCTTTCTGGGCGAAGGTCGAGGCAGTCACGATGGGCGGCGAGACGGCTCCCGTCGCCTCGTCGGGCTCATTGCCGTAGCGGACTGCCTTGGTCGCGAACCGCACACCCCGGTGACCCCGTCCCCGGCTTTAAAACGTGACATTGGCCGTCAGGGGAGGCCCTTGGACCTGCGCCATTCCTGGTCGTAGAACTTGCTAAGATAGCTCCGGCCCGTGTCCGGTAGCAGCACGACCAGCCGTTTCATGTCGGGGTCCTCCGCGATGAACTTCAGGGCGCCTGCGACAGCGGCCCCGGATGAGCCACCGGCGAAGATTCCCTCCTCCCTCGTCAACCTCAACGCGGTGTCGAAAGACTCGGCGTCCGATACCTGGATGACCTCGTCGACGACGGACTGCTCGTAGGCGGCGGGAACGAAGTCCTCACCGATACCCTCCACGAGGTAGGCGTGCAGGGGATAGTCGGTGCCGTACTTCTTGTTGTGGTATATCGAACCCTCCGGTTCTATCCCCACTATCTTGATGCTCGGATCCTTCTCCTTCAGGTACCTGCCCGTCCCGGAGACGGTACCGCCAGTGCCTATGCACGCGACGAACGCGTCAAGCCTTCCGTGAGTCTGTTCCCAGACCTCCGGTCCGGTCGTGAGATAGTGGGCGAGGGGATTCCCACGGTTGGAGTACTGGTCGGGCATGTACGAACCGGGCGTCTCCATGTTGAGACGCCTCGCCACGTTGACGTAGTGTTCAGGGGAGTCAGGCGGCACGTCCGTCGGTGTGACGACCAACTCCGCCCCGAACGCACGAAGCAGAGCCTTCTTCTCCTCGCTGACCTTGTCGGGCATCGTGAAGATGGTCCTGTACCCCCTTACGGCGGCTAGCATCGCCAGCCCGAGGCCCGTGTTTCCTGACGTGGGCTCTATGATCGTCCCGCCCTTCCTGAGAAGACCCTTCTTCTCTGCGTCCTCCACCAGGAATCGGGCAATCCTGTCCTTCACCGAGCCGCCAGGGTTCATGAACTCGAGCTTTGCCAGGATGATGGGCTTGACGTCCCCGCCGAGCTTCTGGAGTCGCACAAGAGGCGTATGGCCGATGACCGAAAGAATGTCGTCGGCGGGTCCGTCTTCTCTCATTTCCTGCAGGACGTCGGGCCGCGACGTCTATTAAGAATTCGTTGACCTGCATCATTGCGAGCGCCAGCGAAAGGGCGTGAGCTCGCCGCAGCCGGCGCGGCACCAGAAGCCTTCGGGCGAGCGTGCCCCGAGGATATCGCGAGCACCGACGGGAAAACGCCGGCCCATGATTGAACCGCGCGGACGACTTAAACGGAGGCAGGGCCATGGTTTCGACCTTGGCAGCCATCGAGGTTTCGTCCCTGACGAAGGCGTACGGTAACCTCCAGGCGGTGAGCTCAATATCGTTCGCCGTAGACGAAGGCCAGGTCTTCTCCCTGCTCGGGCCGAACGGGGCAGGGAAGACTACGACGATAGAGATACTCGAGGGCCTGAGGGAGAAGGATTCGGGCGAGGTGA
>CAZAMW010000115.1:1759-5251 GCA_964486265.1 uncultured Nitrosopumilales archaeon
GGAAGGACGGGGATGCGCTCCACAAGAGGATAGGGGTCATCCCCCAGGGCTTCACGTTTCTGCCCTACATCACCCCGAGGGAAGCCATCCACTATTACGCGAATCTCTTCGACGTCAAGGTGGACGCGGACGAGATACTCAAGAGGGTCATCCTCCTGGACTCGGCGTCGACGCACTTCGAGAAGCTCTCCGGCGGCCAGAAACAGAAGGTCGGGCTCGCGCTGGCACTCGTCAATCAGCCGGACTTTGTCTTCCTGGACGAGCCGACGACAGGGCTGGACCCGCAGGCCCGCAGGGCCGTCTGGGACGTCATCAGGAACCTGAAGCGCGAGGGCATCAGCGTGATGCTTACGACTCACTACCTCGAAGAGGCCGAGGAGCTCGCAGACAAGGTCGCCATAATGAACAAGGGGAAGATAATCACCGCAGGAACGCCGGGCGAAATCATCGTCGAGCACGGCTCCGGCGAGAAGGTCCGCGTGAACGGCAACCAGGCTCTCGCCGAGTACGTCAGGTCCAACACAGGCCTGGACGTCGCATACTCGGAGGGCGTCGTCACGGTGACGCTGAAGAAGAAAGAGGATACGCTCTCGGTGCTGGAGGCTGTCGGTCGCTCCGGGCAGGAGTGGGGCAACCTTACAGTAAGGCACGACAGCCTCGAAGACGTCTTCGTGAGACTGGTGGGTTCCAGGATCAGCGAGGAAGGACAGGAAGCGCGGGTGGCATAGATGGGAGCCTCGAAGAGGATCTGGTCGGACCTCGTCAACTACGGGAGGAGCTACACCCGCAGCAGGATCGGCCTCTTCTTCGGCCTTGCCTTTCCGGTCATACTGATACTGCTTTTTGGGGCCATATTCTCCGGCGGAAGCTCCGGGCCGATCCACATCTATGCCCAGAATGAAGATAGGGGGCAGGTCGGGACGCAGTTCCTAGGAGCGCTCAACCAGACGGGGGTTCTCCAGGTCAGCGTCGTGCCGAACTCCCAGAACTTCTCGCAGTACCTCCTGTCGCACTCTACTTCCGACGGACTCGTCGTTCCGGCCGACTTCAGCTCCGACTACGCTGCAGGGAGACCGCTGAACATCACGGAATTCTGGAATCCATCCACCAGCACGAGCCAGGAGGTCTCGGTGGTGGTTGGCGACGTCGTCAATGCGTTCAACCTACACGGGACGACACCCGTCCTTCAGGTAAAGCACCAGACGATCGTCTCCCAGTCCTACACGTACATCGATTTCCTTGTTCCGGGAATGATCGGGTTCGCCATACTCGTGAGCCCGATGTTCGCGCTCGTCAACATTAGCTCACAGTACAAGCGCGACAAGATCTTCAAGCAGCTCTCGCTCACACCCCTGACGAAGACGGACTGGCTCCTCGCGAGGATCGGGTTCTACATAATCATGACGTGCGTGTCCTTCCTGCTGATGTCGGCGTTCGGCGTGGTCGCTTTCGGGGCGCATATCGCGCTAACGCCCTGGATTATACCGTTCTTGCTCATCGGGCCATTCATGTTCGTCTCCCTCGGGATGCTGGTCGGAACGGTCTCGACCAGCGTGGAGTCGGCGGCAGTGGTCGGGAACCTGATTACGTTCCCGATGATGTTCCTCTCGGGGACGTTCTTCCCGGTGACCAGCATGCCACTGTACCTGCAGAACGTGGCCCACGTCCTGCCGTTGTACTACGTGATCGACGGCCTCAACAACGTCATGATCTACGGCAACTACTCGGCCGCGTTGTACGACCTCGCGATACTGCTCGTTGTGTCCGCAGTCTTCTTCGTGCTCGCGGTCCGCTTCTTCAAGTGGCGGGAGGATTAGAGCTTCGGTATTTTCGGTGTCTCGAATTTCTAAAAGCATTATAGCGAACGCATCTCGGCGCAGGAGACCCAGCGGGGGTCGCCCAGCCTGGTCAACGGCGCGGGGCTTAGGACCCCGTCCCTCAGGGGTTCGTGGGTTCGAATCCCACCCCCCGCACCTTACGCCATGAGTGCAAATCTCCGTCCGTTAAATGCAGGCGTTCTCCAATACGGCATGAACGACGTAATCAAAGAGGTCTACGATTACGAATGGCGCTTTGCCAACGCAGAGAAACGCTTGAGTGAGTCCGAATCCATCTGTAATCAAGACAAGGAGACAGTCAGGAGATTTGTCCAGCACCTCAAGGCTCAAGACGTATCCACGGGGAGGCTCGCCAAGTATACCTATCACCTGAAGAACGCGATTGAGCGCCTCGGAACGAGCGTCCAGCTAGCGAAACGGGCAGACATCGAGCGACTAGTCTCATGGTTGCAGCAGGACTCTGGCTATACCCCGCACATGATTTCGGATTATCTCTTTGCGATAAAGAGGTTCTTCAAGTTCGCCAGATTCGGGAACGTGGACAGAGAGACGCCCTATCCAGAAGAGGTGAGGTGGATCAAGACAGCGATGAAGGCGAACGAGAGGAAGGAGCCTTCGTTCTTCACGAGCGAGGAAATCGAGACGATGATCAAGGCAGCGACCAATCTCAGGGACAAGGCGATGCTGGCGGTCGGCTATGAGGCTGGGCTGAGGGCTACGGAGTTACTGACCCTGAACGTCGGAAGCGTGGTCTTTGACGACAGAGGCGCAAGGCTTCACATCGAGAGGGGGAAGACGGGTAGCAGGGTCGTCAGGCTGATAACGTCGGTGAGCCTGCTCGCTCGATACCTGGAGGTTCACCCTTTCAGGAAAGAGCCATTCTCTCCTCCTTGGCTCACTGAAAGCACCAACTACATGAATCATCGCTTGAGCTGGATCAGGTGGAACCGCTGTCTAAAGCAGGTAGCGGAGCGTGCGGGAGCGAAGAAGAGAATCTTCAACGACGTGTTGAGGCACGGTTCTGCCACGAGAAACGCCAAGTTCCTCACCGACTCTGAACTCAAGCTGATGTATGGGTGGTCCATGAGCAGCAAGATGCCCGCCGCAGTCTACGTCCATCTGTCGGGGAGAGACCTGGATGACAAGCTAACAGCGCTCTCGGCATAGAGAGGGACGATGGAAGGAGACTAGTCGTAAAGAAGGAGCTGAAGAAGCTGCTCGATGGAGACGAGATGGGGCGCATGAAGTATCTCGACTCGGCGGGAAAGGGAAAAGTTCTCTACTATGTCAGGGACGCAAACCTCTCCCTCATCCACGACTATATGCAGAGGGAGGCTGTGAGTATACTCACGGCTAGCGGTGTGACCGTATCGAAGACGAACGCTACGGGCGACGGGTCAATTCCAGACATCGAGACTCCCGAATTCGACGTAGAGATAGAGACAGGGTTGAAGCACTCAGGAGCAGATTTGCAGGAGCGACTTTCCAGGAGTGCCAAGCGGGTGATCATCCTAGCTCCAAACTACGAGGAAGCAGGAAGGTTTTCGCGCTATGCCTCAGAGAAGGTCAAGATAGCGACCATGCCAGAACTCAAGGGAACAGTTAGCGCAGGAGCGGCAATCAGCTAGGAGCAGCCCCCTTCACACGCCCCCTA
>CAZAMW010000116.1:0-5245 GCA_964486265.1 uncultured Nitrosopumilales archaeon
GTCGACCTTCAGTGAAAGCAGCTTGTTGAGCGAGTCGATTATCGAGACGGCGGCGCCGGGGTCGGGGAACTGAGCCAGCGACTCGGCCAGTAGCACGACCGCGGACTGCTGGTCGCGGGTGCAGTATTTCATGAGACTCGCGTAGAACCCCGATATCACCCCGTCTTCGAAGGGAAGCGCGCCGCTGGCCTTGACCGTCTCGATGGATTCTTGGTCGTTGCCCACCCCGACTACCGCCGACTTGCCTTCTCCCTGCGTCTGCTCCCTCTCGTTCGACGGGGCACCCGAGACCCCGACCACGCGATCTGCCTTGAGCGATTTTGCCCAGGCCGCCACCTCCTTCGAGACCTCGACCGCCAGCCTTCCCACGAGAGGAACCTCGGAGAGGACCACGATAAGGTTGCCCTTCCCGAAGATGTGGAGCGGGTACCTCACTACCGAATTGTGGACCACCATCACCGGTGGCATCAGGTCAGAATCGATGAACCCCCTCTCCTCGAGCTTCAGCTGTTCCACAAGATAGGACGACGCGATCGTCCCGACCAGGCCCGCCTCCGGCACTCCCACGATGACGGTGGGTTTGTTGGCCTTTGGCCCGATGTCTACTATCTGCACACGCTGGGGAGCCGATGGCATGCGAGGCGCTGACATGCGGCCGAATTAATTCTTTTACTTCTTACCGAACACCCATTTCAGGTCCGGCGGGTCCGTCCTCATCGTCACCCGCTCGCTCATTGCTTGCGTTATGAGCGGAAGGGCGATCGTTGCATCGCAGTAGACCACGCTCCTAGTGGAATCCGGAGCGATCTTTCCCCAGCTTATCGCCTCCTCGAGGGTGCATCCGGAGAGCCCTCCCCACTGTGGGCTGTCGGTGGTAATCTGGATGGCATACTCGTGAGGCGTAGCCTCCTCCCCTCCCTCGGAGAGGGACTTGATTATCGTGGCGAGCTGGATGGTATCCTTCGGGACTCCCCCGCCTATGTACACCACACCAGTCTTCTTCGTCTTCTCGGCGATCTGACCTAGTTCCTCCATGTCCTTCGTCTGGTCGAGCCGGATGAGTTTTCCTTCTTCCCTCTTCAGCAGGCTGAGCGCCACGCCATATCCGCTGTCGATGAGCCCGGGAGAGTAGACCGGCACTCCGTACTTCCATGCGGTCGCGGTGATGCTCTTCACCCCCTTCTTCCACTGATACTCTCCGAACATGTTTAGGAACTCCCTGGTCGAGTACACCCCCTTGGGGTCGAGCGTGCTCGCGAATTTTCTTATCAGCCCCTCGAGCTCTCTGTACTCGTATTCGTCCGCATAGATGTCGTAGAACCTGTCGATCTTTGCTTCGAGCAGCTCTTCGTCGTTCGCGAGCCACGTACCCTGGTAGTACCTGTTGCCCATGGCCTCCATGATGTCCTCCGAGATATTGGCGCCGGTGCTCACGAGCACGTCGATGAAGCGGTTCTCGATGAGCCACCTGACCAGCTTCCACTGGCCTGTCGTGCTGAGCGACCCAGAGTAGCCCATGAAGATCGTCAGGTCTTTCTGCTGGACCATCTCGCTCCATATCCTTGCGGCCTCGCCAAGCCTCTTGCCCTGGAACCCTGTCTCCGCCATGTCCTCCAGCAGCTTCGATACGCTCTTCTTCCCAACCTCTATCGCCTTCTCTGGATTGGACAGGAACCTCTTGCGGTCTTGCACAACCACCCTTCCCCTGAACGATATTAATTCCTTAGCGGCCGCATGTTACTGCCGGGCGCTCTCGCGTCTCACGCGCGCCAGCCCTGTTCCGGGCCCCGACGCGATGGTCACGCATGTTAAGGTCGCTAACACTGCGAGCCTCCCCTTGCCGTCCAGGACCCTGCAGGCGACGAGGCCGGTCGTACGCCCTTTCTTGAGGAGCTTCGCCCTTGCGAAGAGGGGACCCGTCCAGACCGGGCGCAGGAAGTTCACCTTAAGCTCCATGGTCGTAAATGACTCTCCGGCTTCGAGAGTGGTGACGTGGGCTATTCCCATGGCGGCGTCGGCGATGTCGCGGATGACGCCTCCGTGGAGGGTGCCCATCGGGTTCGCGTGCTGTGGGCCGGCCTCCATCTCCACCGTGGCCGTCCCCTTTCCCGCTTGAGTGAGCCCGAATCCTATGAGCTCGGCTATGGGCGGGTACCATCCCTCGTCTATCCGCCGTCTGATGAGGTCGAGCGGGATTGCCCGCGCTCCTTCTTCACAGCCTTGCCCGTCATCGTGCCCATCCTCCCCTACCTTACGGTCACCGACTTTGCGAGGTTGCGAGGATAGTCGGGGTCATTCTTCAGCTCGGTTGCCATGAAGTAGGCCAGAAGCTGCAGCGGAATAACCTCGAGTATGGGCACGACACTATCAGCGGTCTGTGGCACGCGTATGAAGTGCTTGAAGACCTGGTCCTCCTTGTCGGAAATGCCGATTATCTCGGCTCCGCGCGCCTGAAGTTCCATCGCGTTGGAGATGGTGTTGCTGAAACCGTCTCTGCTGTGGGCTATGACCACCACCGGCGTCCCCTTCTCGATGAGTGCGAGCGTGCCGTGCTTCAGTTCGCTCGCAGGCATCCCCTCGGCGTGTACGTACGCGAGCTCCTTGAGCTTCAGCGCTCCTTCCTGAGCGACCGCATAGTGCGAGCCGCGCGCAATGAAGTAGAAATCGGTCCTTCCGCTCAGCTCCTCTGCGACCTTGCGTATGGCTTTCTCCGACTCCAGGGCCTGGCGGACCTGGTCGGCCACCTTCTCGGGGTCTCCGACGGTGTCGCGACCGACCACCGCGTCTGCTATCAGGTTGCCCACCATCACCTGGGATGTGAAGCTCTTGGTCGCCGCGACCCCTACCTCCGGCCCGCAGTTGAGCAGCAGGACTCCGTCGCTCTCCCTCGCGAGCGATGAACCAGCGGTGTTCACGACCGCGAGCACCTTGGCCCCGGACCGCCTCCCCGCCTTCACGGCGTTGAGCAGGTCTGCTGTCTCGCCGCTCTGGCTGAAGACCACCATCACCGTGTCCTTGTCGACGAAGTGCTCGTGCTCGTCGAACTCCCCGGCCAGGACCGCGTCGCACCTGATCTTCGCATCCTTGCTGAGCCTGCTCCTTAGCAACAGTGCCGCGTGGTAGCTGGAACCAGACGCCGTCAGTATCACCGAACCGGCGCCCCGTATGGCCTCGGCGAAGGCCGCGAGACTTTCCGGCCGCTGCACCATCGCCCGTGCAACCGTCTCCGGCTGCTCGTGGATCTCCTTGAGGGTGTAGTGCGCGTAGTCGAGCTTGGATACGTCGGATAGCTCCCATGCGAGCTGTATGACCTTCTTCTTTACCTCGGCCCCTCGCGTGTTGAAGACCTTGTATCCCTGGTGCGTAAGCTCCGCTACCTCCTTGTTCTCTAGAAATACGGCAAGGTCGGTCCTCGATATGAACGCCAGGACGTCGCTGGCCAGGAACAGTTCTTTCTTGCCGACCCCGATTATGAGCGGGGCATCGTTGCGCACCCCGACCAGGGTGCCGGGATGGTCCCTGAAGATGACCACCAGGGCGAACTGGCCGACGAGCGGCTTGATCGCCTTCAGCGTCGCCTCGAGCGGGTCATTGGACTGCCAGTAGGCCTCCTCGAGGAGGTGGGCGATTACCTCCGTGTCAGTCTCGCTCGTGAACACATGGCCCTGCTTTGCTAGCCTCTGCTTCAGCTCAAGGTAGTTCTCGATGATCCCATTGTGGACGACGGCCACCTCTCCGTGACATGAGATGTGCGGGTGTGCGTTCTCCTTGGTCACGCCTCCGTGGGTCGCCCACCTCGTGTGGGCCATCCCGACCTCGCCCTGCATCCCGGAGACATTGTACAGCCTCTCGAGCTCGCCGACCCTGCCAACGTCCTTCCTCACCTCGATCACGCCATCGTGAACGGTAGCAACACCGGCAGAGTCGTACCCTCTGTACTCTACCCTCTTGAGTCCCTCGATGAGCGTGGGGGCTATCTCCTGGGCTGAGACGCCGGCGATTATTCCGCACATCGAGCCGGCGAGCCCCCGGGCCGATAATAAGCTCCGCCACGGCGCGTTCACGCAATGCAAACCTGAGTTTGCATGGTCGACCCCTCCGCCGAGGTCGCCTGCGCGAACGGGAGACTACCATGCATAATCGTTTAATAATGGTTGTCCCCCACCGGGCTGAGAACCATGCGACGTGAAAGGGTCTTGCTGGACCCCGAGCGCTCGAAGGCCAAGAGGGTCATGACCTCGGAGCATCCCGACGCGTTCTTCCCGGCGGCGACCGGTGTCGGAGACAGGATAATCGGTGCCCTGGCCGACGGTCCCGACTATCCGTCTCACATCGCACGCGAGCTCAGAGTCTATCATCAGACGGTCTACTATCACATCCGGAAGCTGGAAAAGGCGGGGCTGGTCACCAAGACCGGGCGCAAAGTCGTCCGCGGAGGAGCGGCCGACCTGTACGCCCTTGCGACCGATGGTTACGCCGTCGAGTTCGACGTACCCGCAGAACCTTTCGAGGGGCCGCATTCCGCGACGAGGTCGAGGTCTCTCGCAAGGTTCCTCTCCGAATTCATCTCGGGCGGAGAGCTGGACGGGTGGCTCGTCGTCGGCTCTCCGGAGCCTCACGGCCCCAACAGGACCCAGGGCCGTGACGCGCACTACGCGGTGCAGCTCGGGTTCGCTCTGGGTCAGTTCGTGAAGCTTCCCGCCAGGTTCCCGGTCAAGCTCGACGTGGACCTGAAGAATGAGAGACTCGAGCGTTCCAACCTGCTCGTGGTAGGCGGCCCGAGGACGAACATGGTTGCCTCCGAGCTCAACCCTCACCTGCCGGTCAGGTTCTCGGACAAGAACTTCTGGGGGTCGATCGAGGATGACACGGGGAGGAGATATCTCTCTGAGTGGGAGGCCGCCGTGATCAAGGTCAGGAATCCGTGGAACGAGCAGCGTGCCTGCGTCCTGGCCGCCGGGCTCAGCGGTGCCGCCACAAAGGCGGCTGTCATAGGCATGACCAACTTCGCCGAGCAGGTCTTCGAAGGTTATGACCACGGTGACTTCGCAGCCGTCATCAGGGGGACGGACATCGACGGCGACGGTAAGGTGGACAGCGTCGAGGTGCTCCACCGGATGAAGCAGCAATAGGATAATTCTTATAATCTGACGGTCTGGGGCTCTTCAAGCACATTCGTTTTGTCGTCGGAGTTCAGGTATCTGGTAAGGATCAGGGGCAAGGACCTAGAGGGTAGGAAGAAGCT
>CAZAMW010000117.1:0-5181 GCA_964486265.1 uncultured Nitrosopumilales archaeon
CCTTCGAATTCTCCCACTTTACGTTGAGGGAAGACGGAATTCCTACGACTACATAGATGGAGGTCGCGAGGAGTATGATCAGGATCGCGAGGCCAGCGACGCCGGAGCGAGACTTCAGGAATTCCCTTGCGTAGCTCCTCTCCGTTCTCGTGGTTTCCATGCTAGTCCCCTGTCTTGATCCTCGGGTCGAGAAAACCGTACGCCAGCTCACCGATGTAGAGTCCCAGGAAGAGGATTATCGTGAGTATGAACGTGGTCCCGAGAATGACCGGCAGGTCGCTGATCTCGATGGCCGCGAACGTCAGGAAGCCCAGGCCGGGCCATCTGAAGACGACCTCCAGCGTGATCGCCCCACCGAAGGACCCTGCGACCGCGAGTATCGACTGCGTAGCGATCCCAGGCGAGGCGGTCCTGAGGACGTGCTTGAAGATGAGCCTCCGGTCGGTCATGCCGCGGGCGCGCGCCGTGGTGACAAAGTCCTCGCCCATGGTGGATATCACCAGGCTTCTCACTACGTAGGCGAAGCCCCCCACCGAGACGATGAAGAACGACAGGAGCGGAAGAGTCAGATGCCAGAGGAAGTCTGTGAAGTGGGGCAGTATCCCGGCGGGCACGGCGATGGAGGATATCCCGCCCGACGGAAGCCAGTTCAGGCCGTAGGCGAAGTACGCGATTAGCAGGAACCCTATCCAGAAGGCAGGGATGCTGGAGTGTATCACCGCGATTATCGGGATCGACTTGTCGAACTTTCCTCCGGCGGACTTTGCCGCGAGAAGACCGAGAATTGCTCCCACAGCCACGACCAGAAGCGTCCCCGTTGTGAAGAGCACTACCGTGTTCGGCAGGTACGCGATTATGAGGTCGGCGACCTGCTTCGAGCCGTCGGGTGCCTGAAGGTTGTAGGCGGACCCGAGGTGGAACTCGAATAGGTTCAGCATCTGCAGCCCGAACTTCACCGGGTACGGCTGGTTGAAACCGAACGCCGCCAGGTAGTTCGACTTGAAGGTCGCCACCGCCGCCGCTATCTGCGGAAGCGTCAGGCCGGCGTGGCTCTTGACGAGGTTCCTCTGAAACTCACTCGCGGCCTGGTCGGCCGAGCCTTCGATGACGCGCTGGAGACTGGGGTAGATGCCGACGTACAGCAAAGACACGGCCGCGAATAACGCCAGCACATAGGATATCGTCTTACCTATGAGGAATCGGGCGTACCCCATCCTTCAAAGAAAGTGACGCTCCCTGCATTTAAAGTTGGTCGAGAATCCGAAGAACCGTTATATATCGCTCTGGAGCCCAAATAGCTGCGAAAATATGCAGTTGAGCTCAAATCAGAAAATACTCAGCTCTCTCATGATACTTTCAGTCCTGGCGTTGTCTTCTCTTTTCGCAGTCCCGTTCGTCAGCGCCCAGGGCAGTGCCTCGACGACGATACCGTCGAGCCCCGCTCTGAACACGATAACTCTGACAGACTATGGCGGAAACGACCAGAGTGGCATCGCTGACCTGGGAGCCGGAAAGATCCAGGCCTATGACTTTGCGGTCACACCGACCGAAGCGTCCACGCTTCCTTCCACCGGTTTCAACCAGTACGTGGCGCCGGCTTCCTGGTACGGGCTCGAGATCAACCCAACGGCGACTCTCAACGGCTTCAATCCGCTGCAGTTCCAGCAGGTAAGATACGCACTCAACTACCTCGTCAACAGGGACTACTTCGTTGGCAACATCCTGGGCGGCGAAGGCATCGCGACCTACTCGGTCTTCGGTGGGGAACCCGACCAGCTCGTCACGTCAGCTGCGACAGCTCCGTTTTCGAACATCACCGACTCGATCACCATCGCAAACAGCACGATCTACACGGCGCTGACGGCGGCTGGAGCGACCTTCAAGTCCACCGCGACACCACAGTGGTCCTACCAGGGCAAGCCGATCGTCATCACCATCTTCGACAGGACGGATGACCCTGTCAGGCACCAGTACGACGGCTTCCTGGCGAGCCAGTTGCAGAAGGTCGGGTTCCAGGTCAACCTGATCCCAGGCACCCTCGCCACGGCGCTTACCTCGGTGTTCGCTACTGACCCCGCCAACGCAACCTGGGACATCTATCCAGCGAGCTACGGAGCGGTCTACAGCTACTACGACGAAGGGTTCGCAGAGCTCTACGCCCCGATTGCAGGGGCCATCCCGGCCAGCAGCAGCCAGGGTGACGCCTTCGGCACCTACAACGACACAAAGTACGAGCAGCCATCTACCGTAGCGCTCCTGAACACGGCAGACAAGTATGCCCTCGACTTTTTCAACACCAACTTCACAAGCTTCTCGCAGAGGAACGCAGACCTCAGCGCTCTGACCGTCGCTGGAATCAAGGCGGCCGTCGTCATCGGGCTAGCGACCTCGCTGGCCCCGTACGCGGCGTCCACTTCTCTCAGCGGCGTCTCGGCCAACTTTGTGGAAGACCCGCTGCTCAACGGGCTATCGTTCCTCACCATGAGCACGCCCTCCGGAACCGCTGACATCGGGGTCAGACACCTGGCCCAGTCGTCCCTCAACCCGGTCGGCGGGTGGAACGACGCCTACAGCGCGGCGTGGTCCGAGGCGACGATGTTCGCACCAGTCCAGTACCAACCATCCACCGGATACCTCTACCCTGCCGGGTGGAGTTTCAACGTGAAGGCTAACGACCCGACTGCGGACGTGGCCATCCCATCCAGTGCGGTGGTCCTGAACGCGACAGCGGACAAGTTCATCACCGTACCCTCGGGCACCATGGCCAAGTCGGCCGTCGTCGCGAACTTCGCACCCATGCTCTCCGAGTCCTGGCAGGACGGACAGCCGGTCACTCTCGCCGACCTTCTCTACCAGTACATCCTCGCGGGAGAGGTGACGCAGAATCCGCACAGCCCCGTCTACGACGGATACTCGTCGGCGGTCTTCGGACCCAGCTGGCAGACGGTCCTCGGCCTCCAAATCATCAACTCCACATCCATCGAAGTCTACTCGACCTTCTACTATCCTGACACATACTACTCGGGCATAAACGCGGCGGGCGCTCTCTTCGCCTTCACACCGACCACCAGGGGTGACGGACAGCTGCCGTGGCAGGTCTACGCCGGCATGGCCTCGCTGGTATCCTCAGGAAAGGATGCCTGGTCGGGCTCCACTGCCTCTGCGGATAACCTCCCGTGGCTCTCGCTGGTCAACCCGACCGACGTCTCCAACATCGAGGCGGCTCTCACTACCGACGCGTCCAGTTCCTACATCCCGCCGGAGTTTGCTTCCCTGCAATCTCTAACAGGAGTAACCCTGGTCACCCCGACTCAGGCTGCCAGCGGTTTCACCGCTGCAGACCAGTTCATGACCAAGTACGGGAACGGCGTCATCGGGAACGGGCCGTTCATCCTCACCGACTACTCGGCATCGACCTCACCGGCGTTCATGACTCTGACCAAGAACCCCGCCTTCAACTGGGGCAACCAGATGGCGCCGCAGCTGGGCGCGTCACCTGTCCTCCTGAGCCAGGAAGCGACCATCCCGGGCATCATCAACCCTGGACAGACAATAACCGTCACAGCGCTCCAGACACCAGACGGCTCCAACAAGGCTGCTCCGGCACCCGACGCCACCGTCACCCTACAGATGATCTCCAGCGGCCAGGTAGCCTACCAGACGAACATGACAAGCAACTCCGCAGGTCAGGTGACCTTCACGGTCCCCTCGACGCTGCCGCTCGGAGCCTACATCATCTCGCTCTGGACCGCCACTCAGGCTTCGACGCTCTACAACCCGCTCACTCAGGCGGTCGAGTTGAGCGCGGCCAGCGTGACGACGGCTTCGACGACCAGCAGCACGACCACAACGACGACCATGTCATCGTCCACAAGCAGCACGTCGGTCGCCCTTTCACCGGCGATAGTGGGCGGGCTGGCAATAGTGACAGTCGTGACCGTCGCGGCCTTCGCGCTCGGCTCGAGCCGCAGGCGCAGCTTCGGACTGCCATCAGCACAACGAGCATCTCGATAGAGAAGATGTGATGGGACGAGCCCAAGCTCGTCCTTCCTCCTATTTCATCAAGAACCGAAAAGAGGCCATCCTGTGCCGCTTTGCAGATATATGCGCACGAGCTGTGTCGTGCGTCTGTCTCCATGTCACAAAACCCCGACCCTCTCTTCCGGCTCCTGGTCCGTCGCTCGAGGGAAGAGTCGCGAGCGCGGGAGCTGATAGAGGAGGTCGCGCTGCAGCTCGGCGCAGGCTCCTCGTCCCAGGAGCGGGCAGTAATGGCGGTGGCGCTCGTCAAGGCGGGAGAACCACCGGAGTCTGTCAGCTCGCTCATGTCATGGAGAGAATTCGAGGACTTCTGCGCAGGCATCCTCGAGGCGACCGGTTACTCGGTCGCGCGGAACATCGTCATCACAAACCCCAGGAGGCAGCTGGACCTGTTCGCCGAGTCGTCTGGCTTTGCGCTGTCGGTCGATTGCAAGCACTGGACGAAGGGATTATCCCCCTCCGAGCTAGCGAGGGTAGCGACGGACCAGGTCGAGCGCACCCTTCTCTACAAGGCGAAGCGTTCGCTCCAGACCCCCGTACTGCCGGTCATACTCACCCTGCTGGACGTCCCCGCCAGGGTCGTCCGAGGAGTGCCCGTGGTGCCGATATTCGCGCTGCGGGACTTCCTGGCCTCGGTGAACCGGTTCGAGACGGGTCTTGAGATAGTCTGAGCGGCGTCTCAGTCAAATGCCTTCAGGTCATATTGAATATCCGTAACTCTGTTACTTCATCGACGCCAGTGTCGAGCGCCCCTCAAAGCGTATTAAGCATGTGCTCCCCGTCCGACCTTCGTGCGCGTCCATCCCAACAAGAGGGCGATAAGGGCGCTCGGCATCGCGGAGAGCTTCAGGAGGACGGACAGGTTCTCGTGCCTTGCCGGTGTGGTGATGAGGTCCGACCTGGTCGTCGACGGGTTCGTCTTCGGAAGAGCGCAGGTCGGTGGGAACGACGCCACGTCCGCCCTTGCGCGGATGTGCAGAATGCTCCGCAGGCACGACGTCAACGTCCTCCTCCTCTCCGGGGCGATAATCAGCTACTACAACGTGGTGGACGTGGACCGGCTATCGGCGAAGACCGGCCTGCCGGTGGTCTGCCTGACGTACAAACCTTCATCGGGCATCGCCGAATCCCTCCACACGCGGT
>CAZAMW010000118.1:0-2764 GCA_964486265.1 uncultured Nitrosopumilales archaeon
GATCGCCAGCCTGAAGTCTGTGATGTTGGTCGGGTAGCGCTGCGTGTTCAGGGCCATGCCGACGATGTTGGCTGCGCTGTTAGGCATCACAAAGTAGGAGTACTGCGAGTTGTTGACCACGCTGCTCCAATCCTGCGTCAGTATCGGGGCGATGTCGGCCTGACCAGAGTGAAGGTCCACGTACCTGGAGAGGTCGTTACCCTGCACGGTGATCACCACGTTCTTGACGTGGCCGGGGTCCATGTAGGGGTTGGCCTTGATCTGGGCGGCAGTCCAGTTCTTGGCCCAGTAGCTGGGGTTCTGGGTGAATGAGACCTGCGAGTTCACCGCGACGTTCGTCACTTCGTACGGGCCGGTGCCGGGGATCGGGTTGTTGTTGAATGCCTGATTGAAGGAGACCGGGGTGCCGAATCCGCCGTTGTTCAGGACGTACTGGGTGTCGAACATCAGCCCGGTGAACTGGACCCACATCTGGGGGAAGTACTGGAAGCTCGCCTTGAGGTTGAAGCCTATCTCGTTCGCGTTGACGACGTAGATCGGCCACGACTTGTTCGTCATGATGGCCATGAGCTGGGCGGTTGGGGTTATCATCTGAGTCTTCGTGGAACCCATCAGCGCGAGCGTACTCGGCCCGAAGTTGGCTGTGTTCATGTTGAAGACGTTGTACCCTACGGCCCATCCGGAGCTGTTGCCGCTCAGGTAGTAGAATCCGTACAGCTCGCCCCAGACCTGATAGGCGTTAAACGGGTCCCCGTTCGAGAAGGTCACGCCCTTCTGGAGGAAGAAGGTCCAGTTGGTGCCGCTGGAAGAAGAGTTCCAGCTGCTAGCCAGCATCGGCTCCACCTGGACGGTGCCCGAATTGTAGAGCTGCGAACCGTTCACGGTGACCAGGGACTGGTAGACCGTGTAGTCCAGCCAGTCAGGATACGGGATGGCCCCTATCGCGGTGAGCTGGTTGAGGTTACCCGTTGGCCAGGTCTCGTCGTCGATCGTGAGGGTGTTGACCGTCCCGCTCGAGGAGGTCGTTGCTGTTCCTGAACTACTTGTCGTGGTAGAGCTCTTGGGCAGAGTGGTGTAATAGTACACTCCGGCCGCGGCAGCGACCACCAGGACGATTACGATAACAGCAGCTACAACAGTTCTTCCGACCGCCTTCCGCTCGGAGCCGAGTTGCATCTAGCCGCGGCGATGCGATTTAGGATTATTTATCCTTGGCGTAACAGCGAGAAGATGGCCCAAAGGAATTTCTAGGTGGTCGCGGGACAGGCTGCCCTCGTCCGATTTGATAGCTTGAACGTCGTCGTCTTCGGGCTCGGAGCCCTGATCTCCCTCTCGTTCGGCATCTCGGACTTTCTCTCCAAGGGCGTCACGAGGAAGATCGGCGCGTACAGGACGACCGTGTACGTGCTAGCCATCGGCGGGGTCGCCACGCTTCTGCCGGGGTTCGTCCTCCGGTCGAGCTTTGACTTCTCGCCTCTTTCGGTCTCCCTGGTGCTTTTCATCGCTGTCTCGATGTACGTCTCAAACCTCTCTCTCTACAAGGCCTACAGCAAGGGGATGCTCTCCATCACCTCCCCGATCGCAAACTCCTACCCTGCATTCTCTGCGGTGCTCTCGGTTCTTCTCATAGGCGCATCCTTCTCGCTCGGTTCGGGGGCGGCACTGCTCGTAGTCGTAATCGGGATAGCGCTCGTCTCCACGAACATCTCCTCCCTTAGGCAGAGCGTCCTCGGACAGGGGAAGGGGCCCGCACCCGGCGTCGGATGGGCAATCGTGGCGATGATATTCTTCGGCGCCGGATGGACCGCTTTCGGGTTCGCGACGGAGACTTTCGGGTTCCTCCTCCCTGCCATCGCGATAAGGCTCGGGGCCGCCGGGCTTGGCCTCGGCCTGGCGCCCTTCCTCAAGGAGGACGTGAAGCCGGCCTTCGGCGGCACACTGCCGAGGCTGTGCGTGATGTCGGCGCTTGAAGCCGCGGGCGCGATTCTCTTCAGCCTCGGCGCGATTGTTTCGGCGGCTCCAGACGCGGTGCCAATACTGGCCACCTTCAGCGGGATGTCAGCGGCATTCACCGTCCTCCTGGCGGTGGCGTTCCTGAGGGAGAAGCTGGACTGGAACCATGTGGCCGGGATAGCGATGCTGCTCGCAGGCGTGCTGGCCCTTCTGTATCTAGGGGGGTGAGCGCTCAGCCGACGGAGACCCAGGACTTCTTCGAGGAGGACTCGAGTATGGCCGAGATGAGCCTGCTGACCCTCCAGCCATCAGCGAACGAAGGGGAGCATTCCTGCCCAGCCTCCACGCAGCCGAGGAAGTCGTTCATCTGGTTCACCATGGAGTCGACGTACCCCGTACCCATGGTGGGCGTGCCGAAGATCAGCGAGCCCCCGTACTGGTGCGTCGGACCGAAGTACACCTGCCTGAAGCCCTGCTCTCCCCTTGAGTCGCGGGCCGAGTAGTAGTTCAGTTCGTTCGGTCGCTCCATTGTGAAGTACAGAGTCCCCTCGCTTCCCTGGACCTCAAAGTCCAGCTGGACCTTTCTCCCCGGAGAGACCCAGGAGGCGCTCACCTCCGCCACCGCACCTCCCGCGACCCGCAGCATCACGACGCTCACGTCGTCGACGTCGGACGGGAGTCTCTCCGCCTGACCGGGTAGGCTTCGAGTCGGCACGAAGTTCGCCGCGATGCCGCACACCTCGGTCGGCTCGCCCGCGAGGTAGCGGCCCATATCCAACGAGTGAGACCCGAGGTCGGCGAGAGCACCCGC
>CAZAMW010000118.1:2774-5169 GCA_964486265.1 uncultured Nitrosopumilales archaeon
CACGCCGGCGACGGCGCCGACGAGCAGGGTGACGCGCCCGCCTGCGAGGACCTGAAGCGCCAGGTAAGCGGGAAGCCGGGCCCTCCCCAGTCCTCCATGAAGTGCGACCTGACGTGCTGGACCTTGCCGACCTTGCCGTCCTCAATCATCCTCTTCGCGAGGGTGACCGCCGGTACCCTCCTGTAGTTGAAACCGACCAGTGTCCTGGCCCCTGTCCTCCTGGCTACCTCGTACATCTCCCGGGCGTCTGACTCCTTCGCAGCGAGCGGCTTCTCGCATATCACCGCCTTGCCCTTCTCCATCGCCTCGATGGCGGGCTCCTTGTGGAGGTAGGTCGGGGTCAGGACGTCGACGACCTCGACGCCGGGGTCTCCGACCAGCGCATGCCAGTCCGAGGTCCAGCGCGGGATCCCGAAGCGCTTCGCTGACGCAGAGGCGAGGTCGTCCGTTGCCTCGGCGACCATCACCACGTCGGCGGTCCTTTCCGGCCCGTAGAACAGGGGGATGTTTCCGAAACCTATGACGTGGGCCCTTGCCACCTGTCCTCCTCCGACAAGACCTAATGTGTGCCTTGCCAAGGGTGATTTACGCCAGCGGTAGCAAGACCGTTTTGCGCTGCTCCATCGAGAGCCGGGCGGCCAGCCCTATCTCCACCGCGCCTCTCCCGTCGCGGGCAGTGACCTTCGGCTCCGAGTCCGAGAGCACTGCCGCCGCGAATCCCTCGAGCTCTCCCCTGTAGGCTTCGTCGAACCTCTGCTGGTACCAGTAAGAGAACTCGTTGCTCTCCCACTCCTTCTTCAGGAGGTGGGTGTCCGAGCCTCTTCCTATGTCCATGAACGCGGCTCCCTCGGTCCCGACGACCTCTGCGCGGACGTCGTACCCGTAGACGCTGACCCTGCAGGCATCCACGTGCGCGAGTGCACCGTTGGCCAGTCTGATTATCGTCATCGTAGTGTCGACGTCGCCGAGCTGCTTCAGCTCCGGGTATGCGGTCGTCATGCCGTCAGCCATGACGCTCTGCGCTTCGCTCCCGCTCAGCCACCGGATCACGTCGTAGTCGTGGCTGCTCGTGTCGAGAAATATGCCGCCGCTGACCTTGGGGTCGGCCCACCCGGAGACCTTCTGCGGCGGGTCCCGAGTGTTCGACCTTAGCAGAAGCATCTTCCCGACCTGGCCGGCGTCCAGGGACTGTTTCAGCCTCATGTAAGACGGGTCGAACCTGCGCTGGTACCCGACCTGGAACTTTATCCCGGCCTTCTCGGAGGTGTGGATGAACTCGTCGCACTCCTTCAGCGTCAGCGCCATAGGCTTCTCGCAGAATATGTGCTTGCCAGCCTCGGCTGCGGCCTTGACGACCTCTAGTTTCAGGAAGGTCGGCGTGGCGACCACGACCGCCTCGATGTCCTTGTTCCGAAGCATCTCCTTGTAGTCGGTGTAGACCTGCTTGACACCGGTGTGCGAGGCGACGCTGTCGGCTGCGGCCCTGTTGGCGTCCGCTATCGCCGCGAGTGTTGCGTTTGGGACGCGGCGCGCGAGGTTCTGGGCGTGGACCTTGCCTATGGAACCTACACCTATGACTCCTATCTGGACAGTCTTGGTCGTGGACAACGGAATGCCCATGAAATTCAGGAGTTATAGCCGTTCGGTCAGACGGGCCTTATCAGGACCTTGAGCCCTTCTCCCGACCTGCAGAGGTCGAAAGCCTCCTGGGCCTCTGATATCGGGACCTCGTGGCTGACCAAAAAGTCTACCGGGATTGCCCCCGACTCGATCAGACGGATCGAGGGCACGAACCCATAGGCGTTGGCGTTGGAGCCGATTATCTCCACCTCCTTGGCCATCACGTCGAACGGCGAGATGCGCGACAGGGCGTCCTTCCTCGATACCCCCATTATGACGACTCGTCCACCGGCCCCGACAGACCTGACCGAGTTCTCTACGGTCTCCGCCCTCCCTATCATCTCGACCGCAACGTCGGCACCCCGGCCGTCCGTGAGCCTATGGACGAGCTCAACGGGGTCGTTCTCGGTCGGGTCTATCGTGACGTCTGCGCCCAGCTGCTTGGCCATCTCCCTCCTCTTCTCTGAGAGGTCGACGGAGAAGACATTGTCGACCCCTGCCCTGCGGAGCATCGTCACCCACAGCAGCCCCATCGGCCCCGCTCCGTAGACGACGGCGGTTTCATCCGGTTGCACCCTGCTCCGCTCTAAGCCGTGGACCACACAGGCGAGCGGCTCGATGAGAGCGGCCGCCCTCCAAGAAAGCCTGTCACGCACCCGGTAGACGAAGTTCTCCGGGGCGAGCATCAGTTCGGCGAACCCCCCGTTCCTGGTTATCCCCAGCTCCACCATGTCGAGGCACATGTTCCTCCTCCCGAGCCTGCACGGCGTGCAGC
>CAZAMW010000119.1:0-2411 GCA_964486265.1 uncultured Nitrosopumilales archaeon
GGTCTCGACAATGAAGAGCGTGGGCAAGAAGATTGCGGTCGCGAGTCCGGCCAGCGAAAACACCGCCAAGCAGGTCGCGCTCAGGATGGGTGCAATGGAACCGTGCATCTACGCGTCTTCGGTAACGAAGAGCGTCGCGCGGCGCTTCAAGAACAGCCTGAACGAAAACGCAAAGATGCACGCACGCTTCGACTCGGCCCCCGACATCTTCCACAATGAGGTCGAAGCGTGGGAGAGCTCCGGCACCAACCAGCAGCCCGTCATGCTCAGAAGGTCAAAGGACCCGCCGCTCGAAACGAGGGCCATGGAGGCGTTCGAGATAATTCTCAGGTCACGTGGGATCGAGCCCATCAGGGCAGATGCGGCGGGTGAGACGAATCTCGCCCAGTTAGTCAGCCTCTGCTACACGCTGGACTTCGCATCCTACTATTCCGCGATCCTGAAGGGCGTCGAACCCTTCGGGATACCGCTAATTGACAAACTGAAGAAGTCTAGGTGATACCGACAAGCTGCGCGAGCTCCTTCCTGCTCGCTGCACCGAGCTCTTCGGCCGCCGCCTCGGGGGGGGTCTCGCTGACGAACACCCCGGTACCTAGCTCCAGCCCTGCCCAGTTTGACGCCCTCGGATACACCTCTATGTGCCAGTGTATCTGCTTGGTGGTCTTCTTCTCGGACGAACTATGAAAGACCAGGTTGAATCCCACACCAGGAAGCACCTTGGCGAGTCCTCCCAGGGTGCTCCGGAGCATGAGAGAGAGGTCCATCAGCTCCTTCTGCGAGAGCTTGAGCATGCTGGTCTGGTGTCTCTTGGGGTAGATCCAAAACTCGTACGAATGGGAGGACGCCCAGGGCGCGAAGGCGATGTAGAACTCGGTGGAGATGATCTGCCTGGGCCCCCCGCTCTCGGAGGCGATGACCTGGCACATGGGGCAGACGCCCAGCTCGTTGAGAGAGTTCTGGACCGTCACCGCCTCGGTCTCGAGGCTTGGCGGCAGCCGGGGTATCGCCACAATCTGCAGGTGCGGGTGCTCGATGGTCGCACCGGCGCCCTTCCCGTAGTTGATGAAGGTGACGACGTAGCTCACCCCTCTCTGGGAGTAGAGCCATCTCACCTTGTCCTGGACGGTCGCCAGTATGTTGGTCCACTGCTCGACGTCAATCCGAGAAAAGGGTTCGTCGTGCTTTGGCGTGGCGACGACCACATAGTGGTATCCCACGGCGGGTTCGCTGTAGTGCGGATACTCGCCGTATGAGGCGGGTGCGGTCGGAGTCACTATAGGATTCTTGTTCGGAAAGGCCCTCACGGCCCAGTTGGTAACAAGCTCGCCTTCGGCATCGGTCTGTTTGACCAGCGTCTCGCCCATCTTCACGAGGACGAGGTCCGCCGGAGGGGTCATCGATTCGTTTCCGGGACAGAAAGGGCACTTCGCATGGTCGAGATGTCGGACGGGGATTCTGGAGCCCCTGTCGGACGTGACTATCGATAATCTGTCTGTGAAGTAGTCCTTTCGAATCTCCACCATTGATGGGCTTCGGCTCCACCGGGTTGAGATATATCGTTTCTCCGCGAACAATAATCGTTACGAAAGCTGAAACCGACGGTCGCGAAGAACGACCCGCAGAGACTCATGGCGATGACCAGGCTTGGCTGACCCAGTGACTGGGCCCAAACTTCGACCATCGCAAAGGCTTCCTGAGCGCTCGGGTACGACATGCAGCGTGGGTCGCACCCGCCGCTTATAGCAGCCGGGAACCCGTCGTCTGGACGCGCCATCCAGACCTGGTGAGGAGACTACCGCGATGATTCCTTGACAAGGATAATAACCTGCTCTCGACGCGGACGTCTGGATGAAGTTGGGATACGTCCTGTTGGACGGATGCGGAGACAAGCCTACTCCGTCCCTGAACTTCACGACTCCTCTGCAGGCGGCCAACACACCGAACCTCGACGCGATTGCACGAAGGTCGAAGATGGGCACCGTGGTCACGGTGGGCCAGGGGATCGCGCCCGAATCGGACATTGCCGTGTTCAACATGCTGGGCTATCCCTTTGCCGAAGGCTATCCGGGAAGGGGGGTGGTCGAGTCGATAGGTGCGGGGATGGAGTTCAAAGACGGCGAGCTCGCGCTTCGAGCCAACTTCGCGACCGCGAAGGACGGCCTTATAGCGGACAGGAGAGCAGGCAGGGACCTCACCGACAAGGAGGCGAAGAGTCTGCAGAGCGTCATCAACGAGCTGAAGCTCGGGGATGCTGAATTCGAGTTCAGGAGCACGGTGGGCTACAGGGGGGTGGTAGTGATCAGATGGAAAAAGCCGCTGTCGGCCGAGGTCTCCAACACCGACCCCGCCTATGTGAGGACCAAGGGATTCGGCGCCGCGAGGGAGGTGAAGGGCGTCGAAAGACTCCAGAA
>CAZAMW010000119.1:2421-5149 GCA_964486265.1 uncultured Nitrosopumilales archaeon
GTGTCTGTCGCTCGACAAGTCTCCCGCGTCAAAGAAGGCAGCCGAGCTCGTTAACGAGTTCATTGCGAAGGCATCGTCGGCGCTGGAAGCGGCGGAGACCAACGCGTCACGCAAGAAGGAAGGAAAGAAGCCTGCGAACCTGCTGCTTCTGCGGGACGCGGGAGACCGCCTCCCCGTCGTGGCTCCCTTCAGGGAAAAGTACGGGATGAAGGGTGTTGCGTTGGTCGAGATGCCCGCGGAGATAGGCATCGCGCGGCTGCTCGGCATGAAAGAGGTCATGCTCCCCGACCACAGAGACCTGTCGAGCAAGGCCAAGATGTTCAACGCCGAACTAGCGGAAGATACGGTCGTCTACGCCCACATAAAGGGCCCCGACGAGTTCGGTCATGACGGTGACGCCCCCGGAAAGAAGAAGAACGTCGAGACCATCGACGATGCTTTCTTCGGGAGGGTCTCGGAGAAGCTGAAGGGTGCCACGCTCGCGGTCTCTTGCGACCACTCCACGCCTTGTGTCCTGAAGATGCACTCGAGCGACCCGGTCCCGCTTCTCGTGACCACGAAGCGGCGCGACGCAGACTGCTGCAGATTCACGGAGGACGACGCGGCGCGCGGGAGCCTGGGTAGGCTTCGTGGCGACGAAGTGCTAGCCACTGCTCTTTCCTTGTCCTGACCGAGTCCGCGCCCTATGCGCTAGTCGAGGCTTTGGGGGCGTCTCCGCCTTCATCGTCGAAGAGTTCTTCGACCGTCTGGCCCTTACGCACCACCATGTACTTTCCCTGAGCGTCCCTCATGTGGATGTAGGGTCTCGGCTGGCAGTGGAAAGGAGAAGAGAGGACGATGGAGTATGCTCCGACCCCTCTGAAGACCACGAGCTTGCCCACCTCGGCCCCTCCCAGCTTGGACCTGCTCGATGTCGTGAACACATCGAGCGAGTCGCAAAGCCTTCCCACCAGCACGGTCTTCTGGTGCGTAGTGGAGCCGCCCGGTATGACCTCGACAGGATACTCGTGCCTGAGCAGGGCTGAGTCGGCCAGGTTGTTGTAGCCGGCGTCGAGGTAGACGTACTTGTTGTCTCCGAATCTCTTGACGTTGACTATCCTCGAGACGAGGATGGTCGAGTCTGCCGAGAGGTACCTGCCGCTTTCGACGATGAGGGTGAACTTGCTGCCGAAGCTCTCGGCGAGGCTGCTCAGCTGCTCTAGGATCGTCGCTGAGAAGTCTGCTGGCACGGGCACGTTCTTTCCGTATGACGTGGGAAGGCCACCGCCGATGTCTATCGTGTTGATTGGGAAGGTCCCGACAGAACGCCTGGCACCCAGTATGAAGCTCTCGAGCTTCTCCAGAGCCTCCGAGTAGCACGACGGGTCTTCGATCTGACTGCCCAGATGGAAGTGGAAGCCGTCGAACTTCAGCGAAGGGGTCTCGAGAATCTTCTTGAGCATTGACAGCGCGCTGTCGTCGCTCTCGCCGTCCAGCGGCACGCCGAACTTTCCGTGCCTCATCGAGAATCTGAGTTCCGCCTTGACGTGGACCTCAGGATTGACCCTGACGAGGACGTTGACCTCTCCGCCGACTCTAGACGTCGCCTCGATCAGGTTCAAGAGGCCGTTGTAGCTGGACACGACTATCTTGCGTACGCCGCCCTTGACCACGCTCTCGTACTCCGCGACGGTCTCCGTGATGCTGGTGTAGATCACGTTCTCCGGAGACCCGCCGCATTTCATCAGGAAGTAGAGCTCGTTAGAGGCGGTCAGGTCGAACATGATCCCTTCAGAGACGAACGTCTTGATCACGGCCGGGTTGAAGTTGGCCTTGATCGAGTACGCCACTCTGAATGGGCCCTTGAACTTCTGATAGGCTTGTTCTATCTCGCTTACATTCTTCCGAAGTGCTCCCTCGTCTATGAGGAAGTATGGTGTGCCAAACTTCTCGGCCAGACTATATAATTCCTGGTCATCGAATTTTGGTGTCGTCAGATTCCGGACCTTGGTAACCGGATTCGCCCGAGGTTCAGGCAATTGTTTGTAACATGAGGATGAAATCGTTTGCTTAAAAATTTATCCCCGTGGAAAAATTGTTTGCAGAATTTTTTTGCGCGACCGACGCGACGACCCACCCGCGAAGAGAAGAACGCGAAAAGAATTTTCGGTCGGAAGGCGGGAGGGCTTTTCGATTCCAGGTGAAGGTCTCCCCAAAATGCATCCTCGCGCCTCCCCAGCGTCGGAAGGAATGCGGCGACCTGCGCGAGGGGCGGTGCGAGAGTCCCTCGCTATCTCGAAGCCCGTATCAAAGGTAGAAAGAAGCTTTTGAAAAAAGGGTGTCCTGCGCAGACGGTGCTAGGCAGGCTGGCATGCGGCGCCCGAAGGCCCCGGACCTACTTGCCGACCAGGATCTCGATCGAAGACACGTTGCGCATCTCGCCGGTGTCGGCGCTCTTGACCTGCTCGGTCGCTATGCTGATGTTCTTCACTGCGAACGCTCCGTTCCCGAGTCTCTTGGTCACAATCTCTGCGACGTCTACCGCTCGACCGATTGCAAGACCTCTGGCCTTGATGACTACTTCGCCCGCCTGCGAGAGCTGTATCAGCGCAGACATCGCGTAGCTCATGACTGGCTTCTTGCCGACGTAGATGTGGTTCTGTGGTGCTCCGCTCGGCATCGCCCCTTCCCCATCGGCATGCGACGCGGATTCTGGTTTCCTTGCCGGTTTGTCTGGCATGTTAAGTTC
>CAZAMW010000120.1:0-5005 GCA_964486265.1 uncultured Nitrosopumilales archaeon
AGCGACCTTCTCGTTGGCGCGCGCATGGTGCTCCGCCAGGAGCTTCGGGGGAACGCTGGGGGCGTCCAAACGGACTGCCGGCAATCGCACCGGATCCGGAGGGCGGGGATTTAAGCGGGAGATTTCCTGATTCTGTTCAGATATGCATCGATCCTCTTCTGGAGGTCGGCGTTGACCGCTTCGATCGGCCGGTTGGCGTTGATGGGGACCAGCCCGTACCTGCCCTCCATCGCCTTGAACTCCTTCGCCATCATCCTCTGGTACGCCACGAATGAGTCGTACAGGTCGTCAGAGAGTCCCAGGTCCGCGCCAGATTCGTAGTAGTCCAGCGTCGCGTACTTTTGGAAGACCCTGTGGAACAGCTCCTCCGGCTGGACGTCAAGGTAGAAGACTAGGTCGGGCTTGATCGTGAAGCCGAACAGGTCGTGCGACCAGCGCCTGCTGATGCCGCGGACTGTGCTCCGGGCGATCAGCGTGTAGATGTACCGGTCTGCCAGAATGATGTACCCCGCCTCAAGCGCGGGAATTATCTTGTGCTCGAGCTGGTCGGCGAAGTCCGCCGCATAGAAGAGCGTCAGGGTCTTCTTGCCGAGCGGGAGCTTTTGCTTAGCCTCGAGGATGCCCTTGCCTATGAGCTCGGATCGCTTCAGCCCGGTGGTGGCGACCGCGTGGCCGTCGGACTCGAGCTTAGCTGTGATGAGGTCGACCTGAGTGGACCGGCCCGAGCCGTCCGGGCCTTCGATGACGATGAGCCTGCCCTTGACCCTGCGGTCTTTCAGGTAGCCGATGCCGTCGCCGTAGAATTCGAGTGCCCTTCCTCCGTCTGAATCTTCGGCCGGCATCATGCCGCAAGCTCCTTGGTGGCGCTCGCTACGATGCTCTGCGGCAAGAGCGGAAGCACCTGCTGCCTCATCAGCTTCTGCTGCAGCTCGATGTCCAGCGTTCCGTCCATCACCCTGAACCCTTCCGACGGTGCCATCGACTTGTACTCCTCGATGATACGGCTCTGGAAGATCCTGTAGCTCTCATACTCGTCGTTGCTCAGGTTTAGGTCCATCCCCGCCTCGTAGTACTTCAGCTTTGGACGGCCGGTGAGTATCCTCTTGACCGCGATGTCGACCGGCACGTGATAGTAGAAGCATGCGTCGGGCTTGACGGCGAAGCCGTAGATCTTGCGCACCCACCGCGGGTTGCAGCCCCTGACCGCGTCCCTCGCGAACGCGGTGTAGACGTATCGGTCTGCGAGGACGAAGTATCCCGCACGGAGGAGAGGGACGATGTTCCTCTCGTACCTGTCGCAGAAGTCCGTCGCGTGCAGCAGGCTGAAGGTCGTGGGCGTGAGAAGGGCCTTCCTCTTCCCCTTCGAAGTGATCTCCTTGACCACCTCCGAGGAGTTCCACTCGGTGCTGAAGACGAGCAGCCCCAGATGCCGGAGCCACTTGTCGAGCAGATGCAGCTGCGTAGACTTGCCCGAACCGTCTATCCCCTCGACTACGATCAATCGTCCCTTCGGTGTTGCTTTACGCGCGCTCATCGTACTATCTCCTCACTACCCGCGAGACCGGCTCAGCTCGCCTTCGCTCTGTTACGATGCTGACTCTCAGCGAAGTGGCCTCGGTCAGCTCCCTTGCTGCCTGCTCCATCAGCAGGACGGGTAAATCCTTCCTGGACGGCTTTATGATGAAATCGAGGCGCCCTCCCTTGAGCTTGACCCTAGCCTGGGCGTGGGTCATCTCCAGTAACTCTGCCAGCTGGATGAAGGCGGCAAGCTTGTCGACCGACTCCTTTGTCTTGTCCTTGAGAATCGACTTGTAACGGGCGAAGAACCAGTTCGAGGTCTTCGGAGCCTTCGCCCTGACGAAGGCGAGCGCCAGCTCGACGTGGTCCTTGTGGTCCAGGAAGCTGTCCTCGTTCAATATAGAGTAGAACATGCTCTCCGCCCTCGTCGAGAGGTAGACGTCGAGGAACCCTTCGATGGCCTCGTTGAGTATCAGGCCCTGCTCTCTGGTGATGATCTTCCTTGTGGCGAGGTCTCTGGTGAACTCCTCGGTGCCGCTCCTCCTTCCGAACCATGCCGCGAGGGAGTCGTTGGTCCTCGTCTCGTCGAGAGGACGCGAGCCGTAGGAAGAAGGGTCGCGGAGGTACTCCGCGAGGATGCCGTCCCTCAGGCCGTGAGTGCTCACGACCAGCTGGTTGATCCCCGTGCGCCTCATCAGGAGGGATATGACGAGGCCACCCGCCGTGATGCTCTCCGCCCTGTCCTTCCCCATCGCCTCGATCTTCGAGATCTTCGAGGGACTCATCCTCTTGAGAGTCTTGTTGATTGAGGTTATCGACTTGCCCCGGATGACGTAGTTGTGGAGCTTGTTGAGAGGATAGTCCTTCAGCCACTGGTCGTACTTCCCCAGAGCGCGTACGGTGCCTCCCACCCCCACCAGTACCGTTTCGTCGGTGATGTCCAGCTCGTCGCGGGCAGGGAGCAGCTCTTCTATCCTTCCCCTGAGCGAGTCGTACTCCTCTTTGCCGAAGCCCTCTTCCTCTCCTCCGTAGAGCTCCGTCAGTCTGAGAGCGCCCGCGGGCAGGGACATTATCTTCTTGACGCGATAGTTGCGCGCCCTGGTCAGCTCGAGCGAGCCTCCGCCCAGGTCGAAGAAAAGCACGTCCGGGAATCTGGTGGAGCGGGCGGCACCCATGTAGGAGAAGAGGGCCTCTTCCTTCCCCGTCAGCACCCTGAACTTGAGCCCGGTCTCGGACCGGGCCTCCCTGAGGAACGCCTCTCCGTTGCCAGCCTCGCGGATTGGGGAGGTCGCTATCGCCAAGACCTGGTTTATTCCGGCGAGCCTGTTTGCCTCGTCGAGCAACCTTAGCGCCCGCAGTGTCCTCTCCATGGACTCCTGGCCGAGAAAACCGGTCTGGTGCAACCCCTCGCCTATCCGTGTGAGTTCTCCTCGCTGGTCGAACGCGCGAAACGAACTGTCGGGCCTGATATCGTAACTGACCATCTTGAGCGAGTTGTACCCCAGGTCGATGACCGAAGCCCTCAGCGCAGGGCCACTCCATTGGGGCACGGCCTCAGGTCAAGACACCTTTCTCAGCAGACGCGGGGTGAGGAGCCAGCGGAGCTCTCCCGAAGGTCTCGGAGCGAAGGAGCTGACCTCGACCTTGGCGAGCCCGGATTTCTTGAGGATGATTCGGCTCTCCCTGCCGTCCGAGATCAGGTCTCCTATCATCGAGCTGAGATAGGGTTCGTGCCCCACCAGCAGGACAGAGCTATCCGCCTTCAACCTGGAGAGGCGGCGATAGAGCGCTTTCCGGTCGGACTCCGGCTTCAGTTCGTCCCATATCTGGAGGACCCTCTCCTTTTTGGAGACCTTCGCGACGATTCGCGCCGTCTCAAGAGAGCGCTTGAGAGGGCTGGTCGCTATGACGTCGAACTCCATCTTCAGACCCCGCATGGACTCGGCAACCTCGACCACCTCGTCCCGTCCGGAGGCCGTCAGCGAGCGTTCCGAGTCCTGGCTCGAGACCGACGAACGCTTGCCCGCCTCGCCGTGCCTAAGTATGATGAGCTCCATGAGAAATGTTCACGAACGGGTCTTTTGTGGCACTACTCACACGGTTAGATAATATTTCTGATGTATTCTATATTGAGAATATGGCGGCCAGGCGGTCGCGCTCAGGCCCATCTCGGCCAGGAGTGTCATCGTGCGCAGCAGGGCGTCGTGCTGTGCGAGCACGCGTTCCCTGGCATCTGACCCAGCCTGGCCCCTCCTCTCAGTGTCGCCCAAGGGCTCGTCGTAAAGTCTGGCCGCCTCGACCGCGTCGGAGACCATCTCGACCTACTTCTCCGGTTCGAACCACTCCTCCATACCTATGCAGGGGTTGGACACCACGCAGCAGACCATCACGGCGAGCTCGAAGGGACGCGAGACACTCGACGCGGAGCAGTCTCCGAACGGTCTCCTCGTGATGCTCAGGTTTATCCGGCTCCGTCTCGCGTTCTTGATGAACTGGCCGACGTTGAAAGCTCCCTCGGAGAGGTCGAGGAAGGCGTAGCCCTCTGCTTCACGAGGGCATCCAGCATGTATGAGACCTCATTCTCCCTGTAGAATCGGGACTTCCATGAAACAGAGGTCGTGGCTCTGGGGCGATGGAGCCGGACTCCTCGGCTGGTAGGACTGCGGGTCGACCGAGAAAAAGAGCGTGATGACCCTGCCGACGCCCGTGAGCTCGCCGGCCCTCTGCACGGCCCCCTTCGAGGGGATGACGAGGCCGTCGATCATGTCCCGCCTGCTGGTCTTGCGCAGAAAGGGGGCTGACGCCATAGCGCTGGTCGGTCGCGTTCTCCGGCGGTTCAGCGTGACCGCGTAGTCGTAGAATCAGACCCTGGCGTCCGGGAACTTCCTCTTCAGGAAGGCGAGGCGCTCCCCTTTCATCCATTAGTAGTCGTGAAGGATTATCATGAGGTAAAGGTCCGGGGGCAGCTGCTGAGCTCTCTGAGCTGTGCCGAGTTCGAGCCCGTCCCGAGATACTCGTTCGCAGCCCGCCGGACTAGGGACGGGTCGAGCCGTTCCGTCTCGAAGGCCCGCGCGTCGCTCAGGCGCTGGAGAGCCCCGAAGACCTGCGTGATGCAAGGGACGGTACCTATGTTTGACTCCAGGCGAATGGACCTGCAGACCGGCATGGTCTTCAGGCAGCGACACCGGCCGGTGCTGGCGTCCCGGTCACTCTTGGTGTCCGCAGTTGGGACATTCCCAGCGAAGGATGACCCCGCGGGCGTTCACGACCTTCTTCATGACCGCAGAACTGCACTCGGGACAGACCAGTTCGTCGTCTGCGAACTTTGTGTTCCCCCTCCTTATCGAGTCAACTATGCTCTTCTTGGAGCCAGCGCGGACGATGTCGGTGAGCGTCAGCCATCCCACGAGCTTGTCTCCCTTGAAGACTCCCGCGCGGGTGAAGCTGTTCTCTAGTATCATGCTGGCGGCGTCCTTTATCGACGCGT
>CAZAMW010000121.1:0-5002 GCA_964486265.1 uncultured Nitrosopumilales archaeon
CCTTACACTCAGAGTGGCGGAGAGAGGTCAGTCGCACTGGTCGCGTTCATCCTCTCGCTGCAGAGCCGCATCATATCCCCGATGCGAGCCATGGACGAGTTCGATATACACATGGACCCAAAGAACAGAGAAGCCATCTTCAAGATGATTCTCGCGCAATCCCGCGTGAACCAGAGCTCACAGCATATCGTCATAACCCCTTCGATAATCTCCGTCATCGACAAGTCTGCGCACGTGATCACGGTGCAGTCGGTGCACGGAGCCTCCGAGGTCAAGGAGTTTGCCGGAAAGGCAGGATAAGAAGCTCGAGGACATCCTCCGGCTCATAGAGCTCTGCCGGAGCGTCCAGTCATCGAGCGTCGACCCGTTCCAGGTCGACATCAGGGAGAAGCTCCAGACGCTCAAGAAGCACCTGCCCGACTGGAAGCTGATAGACGTCATGCTGATGGATTCTGAGGCGATGCAGCAGCTCGTCGCCATAGTGAAGCTGCAGGACCAGTGGATAAAGCACAGGGCCTCGTCGCTCTACATCGACCCGCTCCTGCTTGAACTGAAGATCAGGCTGCTCTCCCGCGAAGACCTGGCCAACAGTTTCGTAAAATGCTGGCACCCGATTGTTCAGGTCGACCAGCTCACCGCCAGGGGTATGGAGAAGGCGTTCGTATACTGGCGCGACCTGGTCCCGATGTCCGAGCGGTTCCGCGACGAGTTCGGGAACTATGGAACCGCGGCCGCTCAGATGGACTTTGAAGAGCTCCAGTCGCTGAACATCTTCACGAAGGAGCAGTTCGAGACCCGGCTGCAGAGGTTGGACGACGAGCTGGTCCAGAAGGCGGGAGACAAGGAGATAGACTACAGGTCGTTCATCGAGGCCAAGACCTTCGAAGAGAAGGCGGTCCGCGCCTACCTGACGGCGTTCATAGTCACTGAAGGCAGGGCGACGATACGGACTGACCCTCTCACCGAGAAGATATTCATCTCTCCAGTTGTGGGGAAGCCCGGTTCGGAGACAAAGTCCGTGGCGATAGAAGTAACATGAGCACCAGCACCAACGACGGAGAGAGGGCCCTCCTGGAGAGGAAGATGAGGAAGGCCCTCCAGATTCTGATTCTGCAGAGAGGGAGGAATCCAGGCGTCAAGGGCTGGGAGATGAAGAGGCACCTCGGCAAGGACTACAAGACCATACTCGAGGTGCTCTCCACCGACATCAGGTCTCTCGGTCTCGAGGTCCACGAGGTCCCCGGGATAGAGGGCACCGATGACTCGACCCGGTACCTCCTCCGGTTCAGAGAATCGCCGACCCTGAGCGAGGCGGAGACCGCAGGCTTCCGTATAGACGACCTTGCAGTGCTGGCAGCGTCGGTCGCCATGGTGAACTCGAAGCAGGGAAGGGTGGGAAGGAAAGAACTCGAGACGTTCCTGAGGGAAAAGTTCCCGAGGTGGAGGGTGGACTATTCGCTGGACCGTTTCATAAAGCGCGGATACCTGGACCAGGACGACAAGTCGCTCCTGCGCATCGGCTGGCGGACGAGAGCGGAGGTCGACGAGAAGTCACTGATGACGATAATCCTCTCGAGAGACACCCTGCAGAAGTAGCCCACCTATCATCTTAAATCCGACCGGAAGCGACCCAAAAGTAGTGTCCAGGGTCGACAACATGAGCAGGGGTCGTTCGATCGAGGTAACTTCCTACCTCCCCATTCCACCCGCTAGGTCGAAGGAATTCTGGACGAAATGGAAGATTCAGCACATCAGGCAGATGGCCACGACGGGACACGCGACGTTCGAGCCATTCATCCCTGAGGCGGAGCGGACCAGCAGGGTCCTCGACAAGCTCTTCCTGAAGGAAGAGCATTCGAGCACGAGCAGCAAGGTGAAGCGGACCAGCTTGCCGCTTTATCCGGGTTCGCCGGTCGAGCTCTCCTCTCCTCTCTATCTCGGAGACATGTCGTTCGGGGCTCTCTCGGGCATACCCAACGTCGCGATCGCAAGGGCGGCCGACGCGACCGGCGTACTCGCCGGGACGGGCGAGGGAGGATTGCTGAAGGAGGTCGCGGATTGCTCCCGCATCACGGTCCAGTGGGCGTCGGCGCGCTTCGGAGTGACGATCTCTTCACTCATGGCGGGACAGGCGGTCGTCATCAAGATAGGCCAGGGCGCGAAACCGGGGATTGGCGGGCACCTTCCGGGAGTGAAGGTAACCGAGCCGATATCCGAGACGAGGAGGATACCCGTCGGTAAGGACGCCATCTCGCCGGCTCCGCACCATGACATCTATTCGATTGAAGACCTCGGACAGAGGATCCTCGGCCTGAAGGAAGCCACGAAGAAGCCCGTGTTCGTGAAGGTGGGGGCGACGAACTACATACCGTACATAGCTTCGGGGATAGCGAGGATGGGGGCGGCAGGGATAATCATCGACGGGGCGGGCGCTGGAACGGGGGCGGCTCCGTCTGTGGTCAAGGACAACGTGGGAATCCCGATAGAGCTAGCCACCGCGTCTGTGGACGCCATACTGAAGAAGGAAGGGTTCAGGGACCGGTTCACGGTGATCGCAGCGGGGAGGGTCAGCACGCCCGAAGATTCGCTCAAGCTCATGGCATTGGGCGCCGACATCACGAGCCTCGGAACGGCCACCCTGATGGCGCTCGGATGCCTCATGGTCCACAAGTGCCACATCGGCTACTGCCCGGCCGTCCTGACGAACAAGATTGCGCCGAACCAGGTGAGGTCGCTCTCGCTGCAGCAGTCGATCCTCTGGCTGGTCAACCTCATAAACGGATGGACGGACGAGATGAAGATTCTGATGGAAAGGATGGACATCGCCGACATAGCCGATGTCCGCGGCAGGAGGGACCTTCTCTATCACCGCTCGCTCAACGAGGAGACCGCGTCGATACTCGGTTTCGACGCTCCGTCTTCGGGCGGCAGGTCCGACATACGGGGACGCACGCTCCCGATCAAGAGTCAGAAGCTGTGGTCTTCATACCGCATCGGAATCCTCAGGGACATGGCGGGAACCACGGGCAAGTATCCCGCTGAGTCGGAGATCTCCAGCATGGGAACCAACAATCCTCCCTTCGTCGAGGAGCCGGTCCGACTGACCGACTGGCTGGTCTCCGATGGCGCACAGGTGACGAGACCGAGCATAGACCCCTACAGAGAGGAGATTGAAATCTCGAGCTACGTGGGGGGGCCTGACCTAAGGATGTCCTCCCCATTCTTCTTCACGCACCTCCCGGCGAACGCTCCCGAGAGCATAGTGGCGATGTTCGCCAAGGCGGCGAACTCGATGGGCCTGCTGCTCGACGTCGACAAAGCGACGGGCGCGGCGCTCGAACCATACGGCGAGAGGCTCATCACAGACATCGAAAGCGGCCTCAAGGGTGGCGTCCGCTCAGTCCGACTCGGCTGGTACCTCGCCGACCCGGCACGCGTCCAGCAGACGAAGGATCTCGCGGGAGGCGCCAGGTTGCTGATGCGCGCTCCGAGCTCATGGGATGCCATAGCACAGGTCGTTAGGAACGCTCCGAGGATGGAGGGCTTCTCGGGTGTAATACTGGACGAGGATGAGCCTGAATCCGACATGCAGGTGGAGGCGGCGGTGTCGCTGCTCGACCGGGAGTTGAAACAGCAGAGGTTGCGGGGCAGGCTCAGCGTGATGGCAGAAGCGAACAGCATCCGCGGCTCTGACGACGTCTTCAAGATGGTAGCCCTGGGAGCGGATTCCGTCGGATTCGGCAAGGCCGCCCTGCTCGCGATAGGTGTCGAGGAGGATGACAGGGAGATGGTCCTCGACGCGAGGGCGTCGCAGAGGCTGGAGAACTTCATAGCCGCGACGCAGAAGGACATCAAGCTTCTGGCTGGAGCCGCGGGGATCAGCAACGTCAACTCCACGCTCACCGGTAACCGCGAGCTTCTGCGATCGATCGACCTGGACCCGTCGTCGAGAATAGAACTCGGGGTCAAACCCGCAGGAGCTGCTTGAGTTGGACATCGGCAACATCGCGTTCGACAGGAGGTTCGGCCATCCCGTGGTCAAGGATGGCTGTGGCGTCTTCGGGATGCTCAGGAAGGTCGACGCTCCGCTGATCACGGACCGGATGGCCGTGAGCGGTATCTCGTGTATCAAGTACCGGGGCAGCGACCTCGGCGCGGGATATGCCGCGTTCAGGACCTCCGGTGACTCCGGCGTCGCGCCATACAGGGTCCAGGCGTTTGTGACCGGTCCGAAGGCAGCCGAGGAGATCGCCGCCACGCTCAGGGAAAGGGTGGGCCCAGTAGAGAGCCAGAACATGCGCGTCGTGGACGCGAGGAGGAAGGACCTCTCGGTCTGGGAGGCGACGGTCCTCGCGGGGACGGAGCGCGATTCTGCCATGGAGACAGCGGTGGACTCTATCAATGCCCACCTCTTCGGTCAGACCTTCGAGGGTCGGATATTCTCATTCGGGAGGTACGTCACCGTCTACAAGGAGGTGGGCTACCCGGCCGAGGTGGCCAGGATGTGGGGCCTCGAAGGTGACCGTGGCGGCGCCGACATGTGGATAGCACACACGAGGCAGCCCACCAACTCGCCCGGGTCGCTTCCCATCTGGTCGCATCCGTTCGCCTCGATGAACACGGCGATCGTCCACAACGGGGACATCAGCTCATACGGGTCGAACATGGAGCTGCTCAACTCGTGGGGCATCAGGAGCCACGTCGGCACCGACAGCGAGGTCATCGCGAGGCTGCTCGACCACCTCATCAGGGTCGAAGGCCTGCAGATACGCGAGGCTGCGACCGTGCTCACCAATCCGTTCGAACGGAACATCTCGAAGGAGATGAGGGCGCTCCTCTACCGGTACCGCGGGGCGAGGCTCGACGGTCCGTTCGCCGTCGTGGCGGGTTACGCCGACGGCAGGGACACGTACCTCATCGCCCTCACCGACAGGTCGAAGTTCCGCCCTCTCCTCTTCGGAGAAGACGAGAACTACTTCTATGTCGCGAGCGAAGAGAACCA
>CAZAMW010000122.1:0-4964 GCA_964486265.1 uncultured Nitrosopumilales archaeon
GGTCTGCCAGCTTCTTGCCCTTCCAGCCACCCTCATCCTTGATTATGGCGTCTATCTCTTGAGATGGCGACTTGCCCTGTGGGGAAGGACTGTTGGTTGCTCCCAATCTCAGCTGACCGCTTTCTTCACGAGCGCGGTTATCTTAGCCTCTTCGGCGGGGGTCAGTTCCCTTATCGCATATGAGACCGGCCACATTCTTCCTTCGTCAAGATTCGTCTTGTCGCTGAAGCTCAGTGTTGCGTACCTCGCCTTGAACTTCTCAGCTGGCGTGAACCAGCACATGACCTTGTCGTCCTTGGAATAGGCTGGCATCCCGTACCAGGTCCTTGGGGCGAGTTCGGGGGTGGTCGACTTGACGATTTCGTGGACCCGCCTGGCCATCGAGCGGTCAGGTTCCTTCATCTCGGCAATCTTCGCGAGTACGGCGCCTTCCCCTTCACCGGCGCCCCTGCTACGTTCTCGGACCGCCTCCCTCATGGCGGCTTTTTCTTCGTCCGAGAATCCTCGGGGTTTCTTGGGGGCCGTAGTTCTGGGGCTCAATTTGGATTCTCCGGGAGTGTCTAGGGGCCCATTCGGGGCTGAAGCAGACTGAACCTGTTCCCATCGGGGTCCCTTAGGGTAGCTTGGATCCCCCAAGGCTGCTCGACGGGTTCGGGCTGGTCGAACGCGACCCCTTGGGCCTTCAGGCGCTTGAAGTCTCCGCGGCAGTCATCGGTCACTAGATTCCACTGAGGGCCGGTCCCCGGCTTCAGCTGAGATGTAGCAGGGTCGGGAGACGAGCCTACTTGAAACAGACTGATCTCTATGTCCTGTCCCTTCGGTGCGATAGTGATCCAGTGTGGGGCCCCCGGAGGCGTTCCTGGAGCCGAGAGTTCCGCCCGCTTCTCAAAGCCAAAGACCCGCGTATAGAAGTCGAGGGCCTTTGCCTGGTCGTTCACGACCAGCACGACGTTTCCGAGTTTTTTAATCATCTTTGGTTGTTCACACCTCCATTTATTATTTCAAGGATTATTTAAGTATTGAATGAGTCTCAGCGGCTGCCGGGGACACATCCCCCTCCTCGTTAGATAGACCCGACCCGCCATAGGATATGGCCGCGTGGTGAAGAATCACGAGACTTACCAGCGCCCCTCTGAGGCAGTCTACAAGGCAGATGCGCGTCCTGCTTGGTCTGGTCCCCTCCTCCACAGGCACTGGGCCCTGCGCGCTCACCTCCAAAGCGCCCAAGCATCACCATCACTACCCCGGCAAGGAGCAGTGGAGCAGCTTAGGGGTCTCCAAGACCTCCAATGCCGACCCTTGCCACCCCGACCAACTCGACTATGGCACCCACCAGCAGGAGCCTAAGTTGCATGGTTTTCATCCACTTCACCTGCCTGCCCGCGGGAGCATCTGGCCAGCCCGACTACTTCCATTTCGTGAGTATCTCCTCTCTGCGGAACGTGGCTCTGGCGACGTAAAGGAGCAGCAGGTCAATCGCCAGAAGAATGCCGGCGATGATGAGGAGGGCGTCCGTGTTGCCGAGGGGTACTATGCCGATTTCGCCACCTACGTAGACTCCCGCGAAGGGTAGTATCAGGAGCATGCCAACCTGTTGCGCAACCCGAACGTCGCTCACCCTTGACGAGACGATAACGTTCCATTCCACACTCATTATCGCTGCGAGCGGGACGGCGAGCAAGAAGACAACTGCAGCGTTCCAGTTGGGAAAGAAGTAGTAGCCCAATGTGCCGTGCGTCACGACGTCCATTAGGGACATGTAAATTGCGGCCCCTGCCAGGATCGCGCCCATGGGCGGCAGGAACGATGAAATTCCCTTTCCAAGCAGGATCTCGCCGTCGGTGGTGGGGGTGGCCAGGAGCCGCTCGAAGCTCTTTTCGACCTTTTCGCCTATTATGCTGTAGGAGGCGATCGTGGTCGGAATCAGGACTGCGAGGAGTAGGAAGAAGAAGGTGAGCGCCGGAAGAAGATATGTGAGTTCCGAGGCGGCAATCCCGCTCTCAAGCTCGACATAGTAGATCACGACTGGAAGGAAGATCGCGGCAAGCAATGGGATGACGAAGGCCGAATAGATTATGTTCTTCTTCTTCAAGAACGTCTTGAAGTCCTTCGAGGCGATTATCCAGGATTTCGAGAGTCTCAATTGTTGTTTCGCCTCACGAGCTTCAGGTACGCATCCTCCAGGGTTGAGCCGACGACCGTGACGGATTCGATGTGGCCGCCGGCCTGGTAGATCGCGTCCGTGATGGCGACGTTCTCTTTCTCCGGATCCTTGACATCGAATGTCAGTTTGTTGCCGTCGATTGACAAGTTTGCAAGTGACAGTCTCCTCAGTGCGGCGAGAATCGCGTCGTTCACCTCCACGACCTGAACCACGGTTTTCCTCCCGCCTACCGAACGCTCCAACTCTTGCGGGGTGCCCAGCGCCATCAGCTTCGTGTTCAGAATCGCAATCCTGTCGCAGATTCTCTGCGCCTCATCCAGGTTGTGCGTGTTCAGAAAGATGGTCCTCCTCTCTTTCTTCAGCTCCAGGATGAAGTCCCTGACCGTCTTCGATGACTCCGGGTCGAGGTTCGCCGTGGGCTCGTCCATGAAGAGTATTTGCGGGTCGTGAATAAGGGCGCAGGCTATCCCGAGCTTCTGTTTCATCCCCTTCGAGTAAGTGCCGACAGCGGCGTCCTTCCTCTCCCACAGCCCCAGCATCGTGAGGAATCGCCGGATGTTCTCCTTCCTCTGCGCCTCCGTGCAGTCGTAAAGCTTCCCGTAAAAGTCAAGGTTGTCGTAGGCGCTCAGGTCGTCGTAGAGACCTACGTTGTCGGGGACGAACCCGATGAGTTTCCTGATCTTCAGTGAGTCCGCTACACTACCCACATCATAGCCGGCAACCCTGGCGTCGCCGCTGGTCTTTGATATCAGACAGCAGAGCATCCTGACCGTGGTGGTCTTTCCCGCTCCGTTGGGTCCAAGGAACCCGAAGACCTCCCCCTCCTCAACTCGGAGGGTCACGTCATCGACCGCGGTCAGGTCCCCGAACTTCTTTGTCAGGTTGGCTGTCTCGATCAAATCACATCGCTGCTGTCGACGCCTTGAACAGAGGCCGAGGATGGTAGTTAAACAGGCACAGTAGTTCACTTTAGTGGACACTCGCCATTATTTTATAGCGCCCGGATTCTTATCGTGAATGTCTCCCATTTGGAAAGCGATGTCCTCCAACAGCAGCGCGTAGAGGCCGAACTGATCGCTGCCCGGCTTTTCCGTTTCAGGGCAAGGAGGGGCCTCGGAGTGCTCTACTCCCTCGCCTCGGTAGTGCCGCTGCTGGCGATCATACTGTATGCCACAGTTCCGCTCCCGTTCGCAATTGCTGGGGCGTTAGCCGGCAGCGTCGCTGTCTGGTTTGTCGCGAGGTTGAGCGGGTACGGAGGGTTCTCGGGGATGCAGTACAGTCTTGACTTCCTGAAAGGAGAGGCAGGGACGACCTACGATGAGAGGAGGGGCCGCTGGCTGTCTTGGCGCAACGTCGCTTGGTTCCTGTTGACCGTCGGACCCTGGCTTGGATACACGATCGCCAACGAAGAGGGCTATCCTATCTTTGCTGGGATGTTCCTCGTGGTCGTGGCCCTGACCCTCGGATTTTCAAAAGCGACGAAGCAGGACCGCATCGTCGAAAGAAGGGCAGAAGACTGGGCATTCGTGGCGGGGATTATTCTAATCGCCTTCGCCGCCATCCTTCCGGGAGCTCCGGTATGGACCTGGGTTCTCGCGTCACCTCTCTTCGTATTCTGTGGTACGAAATCGCTTTACGATGCGCCCAAAGAGTTCGCACTGGTTGCCTCCTGAATCGGGATGGAACGACGGCCGGGTGGGAAAGGAAGAGGAGGACATCGTTTCTGGTGTAGGGTCACCAGGGCCATTTTCGGTCTCGACACGGGTGGGGATAATGACGGCGCTGCTCGGATTCAAGAGGACCACGTTCACAGAATTGCTCCTTGCCGTCAAGACACCGAAGAGCTCGCTCAACAAGAATCTCGGAATCCTGGAGGACTACGGATTCATCAAGCAACGCAGGACTTTTATCCTCGCGCCGGGCCCGAGAACAGTCATCGAGATAACACGAGAAGGGGAGGAAGCGACCAAGAGGCATCTTGAATTGATGCGCACTCTTGCCGACCGATTTCTCGGACCGAAGGAATGAGCGTTCTCTGTAAGGGTTTAGCTGAAGATAAAACCAATCAGGTCGTAAGTCGAAGGCCTGTAGGCAGTGCGACTCGGCTGGTCTCGCGCCTTTTCGAGAGAGCCTCAGGAGGGCGTCGTCCTGAGGAGCAGGAAGGGGGCGCTCGCGGGGATAACAATCATCGGCATTCGCCGTCATATTTCTTGACTCCGGCCCAGCGGACCAGAAAAGGGAGTTACCACTCACTCATGCGGGCGGCTGACGATGGACAACCTGTTCGCGCTTTCCTTGAGGAGAGTTCTCGCCTTTTCCGGCATCTTCCTCATGTCTTCGCTGTTGAGCTTGCTGAGGGTGATAATCTCAAAGCCGATTGTCTCCCGCGTCGGTTGCGCTTGCCGACGAGATTCTCCGTGATCGGTTCGGAGCTGGTCTCATTTGACGGGTCGCCGAGCCAGATATCCAGGGTGTCGGCGCCTGAATTGTAGCAGAGCGACCTTACGATTTCTGTTTCCATACTGATTCACCAACCATTCTCCCTGTCAAATACGCAGTTATTACGAAGCCGTCCCCGTTTAAGAACTTAACGACGGTGCACACGAATAGCTTCGCGTCGAACTTCCCATAGTGAAGGTGGACGCTCCGGTCTCTCTTGCTCCTCCTGATCTCAACGGGATTCGTCAGCGAGTTCTTCACGGCGTCGTCCAGTCCGCGCATAGAGGGATGCTTGACGTTGACTATCCGAGAGGACATAGAAGGCCCCGCCTACCATGAGGGGGCCCCAAACTACAAAGAC
>CAZAMW010000123.1:0-4942 GCA_964486265.1 uncultured Nitrosopumilales archaeon
CACACGTCGTCACCATGTTAGTGAGGTGCGAGAGCTCTCGCGAAGTGGTGATGTCGGCACCTATCATCGATAAACCTCTGAAACCGCCGTTTTCATCAGGTAAAACGTTTAAGTTTGAGTCGTAGGCGCGGGTACCAGTGCATTAGTTAGTGTCGTTACTCTCCGGACTACCGCTTCAGTTCAGCATCGACGTGAGCAGCCTGCTCAACGTGGTCTGGCTGGGTTCAATCTTCGTGTTCTTCATCTACGGCCAGAGGCTGCAGATGTATCTGATAGCCAACGACATCTCGCGCGCCCTCAACAGGCTGAAGATAATGCGCGACAAGTCCCGCAAGGAGGCCATTGACTACTTCACCAGTTCCGGAAAGGTGACCGCGGACCCGACGCAGAGGATAGACGAGTTCCTCGACTACGTGACGATCATGCCGGTCGACATGGACCCGCGGGGGGTCGTCGAGAAGGTTCAGCACATCACCAACACGCGCGACGAGAGAGTGAGGGCGGAGGTAAGTCAGATAATCCCCAACCTGGACCCGACAAAGGTCTCCGTCGCGGAGAATATCCTCGAGATAGCGACCTCGCTGAACCAGATCCACAAGATAGTCAGGCACTACTACCTCCTTGGGAAGAAGACGAACTCGTACATGCTCCTCTTCCAGCTACAGATGATAATGCCGATGGTGCTGCAGGAGGCCGACGCTCTGGTGAACGCGGTAGACACCTTCAAGCTGGGCCAGCCAGTGGGCGACGGTATCGGCCCGGTGATCGCCTCGCGCTACATGCAGAACCTCCCCAAGCAGGTGGTCGGGAAGGACACGGTAATGACCGTGGGCGAATACAAGGGGAGGACTCTCTACGTGCTCAAGGCGGAGGGTCCGATGGGTTACGTGGGCGAGCCCGGCGTGGCCATTCAGAAGCTGATCGAGGAGATGAAGGTGCCGCTGAACGCGATCATCATGGTCGACGCCGCTCTCAAGCTGGAAGGCGAGAAGACCGGCGAGATAGCGGAAGGAGTGGGTGCGGCGATCGGAGGGATCGGAGTCGACAAGTTCAAGATCGAAGAGGTCTCGTCGACGCACAAGATACCCGTCTACGCCATACTCGTCAAGCAGAGCATACTCGAGGCAATCACGGTGATGCGCAAGGAGATAGCCGAGGCCTCGGACAAGGTCCAGGTCCTCATCAACAGAGTCATCGAGGAGAAGACAAAGGAAGGAGACAAGGTGCTCCTCGCCGGTATCGGAAACACCCTGGGGGTCGGACAATGATGAACTCGCAGCAGGACCGAAAGGCGAAGTTCATAGTCTACACGATCGAGGAGTGCCCCGCCTGCGGTCAGAAGACCAAGCGCGCCTTCCAGCTGGGGGACTATGTCACCAAGGACGGGTCGAAGTGCAGCAAGTGCGGAAACACCACCAAGATAACCTCAATCTACGCCGAGGCTCCGCCCAAGACCTAGGTCAGTACGACAAGCCCGCCGTCCTCGATGGTCATCGTGTGCTCGAACTGGGCCACGGGCTTCCCTGAAGCCTCCACCAGCGCCGGATAGGAGTGCACCAGCCGGCGTTTCTCGAGCTCCTTCAACAGCACCATCAGCCTTCCCTCCCTGTATCCCTGGGCGAACCACCTGGGCGAGAACGGCAGCGTCTTCCTCTCCGCCCAGACCCTGTCTACCAGGTCATCGAGCTCCTTGTTCCCCGTCCTCTTCCGCACGACGACCGAGAAGATGTTCTCCTGTTCCGACTCCACGACGTATCCCGCCGCGTCTCCTAGGGTCAGAAAGGGCTCTATGGCGAAGACGTCCCCTTTGTTGAGCATGGGTAATCCTGGCGAGTAGAGGTTGGGGATGCTCTTCCCGGCGTGCACGACATACTGCTCCACGGTGTGCCCACTGAGGTTGCTGATGGGCTTGAAACCGTCGGCCCTGGCCGAGACCTGTATGGCCCTCCCTATCTCCCCGATCCTCCTGTCATGCTTCGCGACGCCTATCGCAGCCTGCAGCGCCCTCTCCGTCGCCTCCAGAAGCGGCTGATAGCTGGGGTTGCTCGTGATCGTCAGCGAAGTGTCGGCGACGTACCCGTCCACGTGCACGCCATAGTCTATCTTCACCACGTCCGACTCGCGGATCTTGACACCGTCGTCCTTCTGAGGAGCATAATGGGCGGTGACGTCGTTGACGCCTATGCCCGTCGGGAACGCCGGCTGGCCTCCTCTCCGGACTATCTCCGCCTCGACCTTTTCAGCGACCTCCAGCAGCCCCGTCCCCACTCCGAGGTTCTGCCTTATCCAGCCTCTGAGTTCCCTCGCGACCTTTCCGGCTTTGAAGTATTGTTCGGGTATCTGCACGCATCACTCACTAATTCTTTTATCCGCTTCTTGCTAGAACCCGGACAACTGTCGTTATTTGAAACTTGGGGATAGAGCGGGCGGGTTCCGATTCGGCACCGTCGCCACCGGAGGGACTTTCGACCACATACACGCGGGCCACAAGCGTCTCCTCGAGAGGAGCTTCGAAGCGGGCGGTCGGGTGATAATCGGCCTGACCTCCGACGAGTTTGTCTCCAGAGTAGGCAAAAAGCCCGACTTCGACTATGGGACGAGGGAGAGGAAGCTCAGGGAGTACATCGAAAAGACCTTCCCGGGACGCGAATACCGGATAGCGAAGCTCTACGACTACTTCGGTCCCGGGATAGCCGATGGCGACGTCCAGGCGCTCGTGGCCAGCCCTGAGACGGCATCGCGCCTCGGGCTGGCGAACAGGCTGAGGAGGGAGAAGGGTTTCCCTCCGCTCGAGCTCGTGACGGTAGAGTGGGTGCAGGCCGCAGACGGGAAGCCGATCTCCTCAACCCGGATTAGGAAGGGCGAGGTCGACGAGGAAGGAAGGATGCTCGGGAGGAACGGTCCTCCCGATCCTCCGGGAAAGTAATTTATTCTATTCAACAGAGCAGGGACCGTGGAGAACGAGAGGCTCGACCCGTGGGGTAACAGCGCGGTCGACAACTACGAGAGGCTGCGCTCCGAGTTCGGGATAGAACCCCTCGAGCCTCTGTTGACTCGGTTCAAACACCCGAGCCTCCACGTCCGACGCGGAATCGACTTTGGACAGAGGGACCTCGGGAAGGTCCTCGACGCCGTCGACAACAACAAGAGCTTCGCTGTAATGAGCGGCATCAAGCCCACGGGGGTCTTCCACCTGGGGACCAAGATGACCGCAGACGACATGGTCTACTTTCAGTCTCTCTCCAAGAAAGCGACAGTCTTCTACGCCATCGCCGACGTCGAGGCGTTCAACGACAACGGACTGAGCTTCCAGCAGAGCTCGAAGATAGCGATTCAGAACGTGGCCGACATACTCGCCCTGGGCCTGGACCCCGAGAGGGCCGTCGTCTACAAACAGAGCCAGGAGATCAGGGTCATGAGGATGGCCACGATTTTCTCCAAGGCCGTCACCAACAACATGCTCAGGGCTATCTACGGGGAAAGGCAGGTCGGGCTCTACCTCTCCGCGCTCATCCAGGCGGGAGACATCCTGATGCCCCAGCTCCCCGAGTTCGGCGGCCCCAAGCCCGTGGTCGTCCCAGTCGGGGCCGACCAGGACCCGCACATCCGTCTCTCCCGGGACCTGGCCAACAGCTACCGCGAGGACTTCGGGTTCATCCCCCCGTCCGCCATCTACCACAGGCTCATCCGGAGCCTCGACGGTTCCACGAAGATGTCCAAGCGGAGCTCCAGCTCATCCTTCACACTAGACGAAGACCCCTCCTCTGCGGCGAAGAAGGTCGTGTCGGGCCTCACTGGGGGGAGGCCGACGGTCGAAGAACAGCGTCGGATCGGGGGAGAGGCCGAGAAGTGCCCGATCTATGACCTGTACCTCTTCCACTTCGCGGTGGAGGACGAGTACGCCAAGCGCGTCTACGATGAGTGCTACGGCGGAATCCGGATGTGCGGCGGGTGCAAACAGGAGCTGGCCGGCATCGTAAAGAAGTATCTCGAAGAACACAGGAGGAAGCGAGACTCGTTGATGAAGGACGCCGAGGAGCTGCTGGAGAAGAGCAGGAAGTCTCTGGACTCGATGGCCCGATGAGCGAGCAGGACGGCCCCCCGCTGCATCCTCTGGAACGTAAGGTCCTGGAGGCGCTGAAGGGCAGGGACTGGGTCGACTTCGATTCTGTCGTGAGGGACTCGGGCCTCCTGCCAGACCAGGTCCGCAGGGCGGTCAGCTGGCTCTCGTCCAAGGGCCTGATCGGCGTGCAGGAGAAGACCGTCCGTGCGCTATCCCTGAAGGGAGAGCCCGCCGAGCTGCTGTTGATGCAGAGGATAGGGCAGACGGGCCTTCCGATGGAGGCCGTGCGCGGCTCTTTCGGATCGAACCAGGAATTCGCGGCCGCCCTCGGAAACGCCAGGTCGGCTGGCTGGATCGAGGTATCGCAGAAGGACGGCCAACCATTCGTCGCACCCAGAGACAAGAAGAAGGCTGAGCGGTACGAGACCTTCGTAGCCTCCCTCAGAGGGAAGGCGATTCCGGAAGACCAAATCGCCGCCGAGTACCGGGACTATATCGAGAGGCTCGTCTCGAGAGACATGGCGAAGGTGGACGAGGCGAGGTCCGTCTCCCTGAGAATCACGACGAGCGGGAATGATGCCGTCAGCAGGGCCGCGTCCGCCGGTTGGATAGAGAGAATCACGCCGGAGGTGACGGCCAAGATACGACTCAGCGGGACTAGCCCGAAGCTCAGACCGATAGACGTCAGCGCGGCGGCGCCCGGATTCTACGCCGGAAGGAGGCATCCCGTGAAGGAGTTCATCAACGAAGTCAGGGAGGTCTACCTCTCGATGGGTTTCGTCGAGATCGCAGGCGACTCAGTCCAGCCGTCATTCTGGAACTTCGATGCGTTATTCACGCCGCAAGACCATCCTGCCAGAGAGCTGCAGGACACCTTCT
>CAZAMW010000124.1:0-4936 GCA_964486265.1 uncultured Nitrosopumilales archaeon
GCGCGATGACCGCGACGTTCACCCTTGGAGAGATGGAGTCGGAAAGGGCGACTATTCCCGGGCTGAACACTCCGTCGTCGTTGGTAACCATGACGAGGGGCTTCCTTGCGGCGGACCTTGCTTTCACCTTCTTCCCTCTCTTATCTTCGCGGTCACGGCCGCCAGGGCTGCCTCGGGGTCCCTGCAGCCGTAGTGGTCTTTCAAGATAGCCCTCGCGCGCTCTGGTGTGTCTTCAGCGAAGATAAGGTAAGCTACCTGTTTTTCGTCGTCCGCGAGCGGCAGGCCGTCCACCAGCCCAGAGATCCTCGCTTCGTCCTCCGTCACTTCGTCGAGTACCCTCCGCATCCTGTGTGAGAGTTCTCTCGCCCTTCTCCGGAGTATAATGATGTCCTGAGCCAACCAGTCGAGTTCATCGTACACGCCCCCGACCCGCCGCACCAGGTCCTCCGTGGGCCTCCCAACGCTCGCTACGAGAAGGTCGCCCTCCGAGTAGTCAGCGACCTTCCGCCCCTGCATGAAGTACAGCTTCCTCTGTCTGAGATACTTCCCGCTCTTCATGTTGTTCTCCGTCAGGAGTCCTTCGTCCCTGACCTTCTTCAGGTGCTTCAGGACACCCTGGACCGAGATCCCGGTGAGCTCTGACATCTCGCTCAAGGTCGCTGGTCTGGATGAGAGGAGGTTGGCTATCTTGAGCCTTATCCTCGAGCTCGCAAGCTCCTCTATCGCCACCATTACACAGTCTCGTCCGGGGAAAGGTTAATAAGCATTTAACTTCTGGCTAATTAACCAGTAGTTAATATGTCTGAGGAGAGAAAGAACCTGCGTGACATGCTCGACGAGCTCGACCGCTTCTTTGAAGAGTTCGAGCGCGCGATTGAACAGACGGTTAGGTCCAGCGTGAACACCGGAGCCAAGGCGTTCTCGAAGCCGGTTGTGGCCGGCATGGCGATGGGACTGGGGCCGGAGGGAAAGCCCAGGATACAGTTCTTCGGTGACAACTTAGTAGGACCGGATGGCTACCGCGCGCCCATCTACGAACAGGTCGTGGACGAGAAGGAGGGTAACCTGAGGCTCATCGTGGAGCTGCCCGGTGTCGAGAAAGAGGACGTGCAGATCTCGGCGCTGGAGGACAGATTGTCTCTCGAGGCGGCGCGAGGCGATAGAAAGTACAGGATGGAACTCACCCTGCAGAGCGCAATCGACCCGGAGTCCGGCACCGCTTCTTACGCGAACGGGATACTGGAGGTGGTCTTCAAAACTAGGGACAAGACTAATAAGGGATACAGGAGGGTAAGAGTTGTCTGATAAAGGCGTGAGCCAGCAACAAGTTCAGCTTAAGGTACTCGAAGCCTACACGAGAGATGTAGGCCGCGGAGTAGCCAGAATCGATTATGATGCGATGGATGCGCTCGACGCCTCCACCGGTGACGTGATAGAGATCAAGGGAAAGCGAAGGACGGTAGCCAAGTGCCTGCCCCTGTACCCTTCCGATGAAGGGCGCGGCATAGTGAGGATAGACGGTCTGATCAGGAACAACGCGGGAGTCGCGATAGGAGACATGGTCGTCGTCAAGAAGGTGAAGGCTCCGCCAGCGGAGAAGGTCGTGGTCGCGCCGCTCGAAGCCGTCCCGCCAATCGACGAGAGGTACCTCGCTGACGCCCTCGAGAGTGTGCCCGTCACCAAGGGCGACAACGTCATGATACCCTACTTCGGCGGAAGGTTGACCTTCCAGGTCGTGGGTCTCAGTCCGGCGGCCGAGGCGGCCCTTATCACTCAGAGGACCGTTTTCGTCATCTCCGAGAAGGGAGAGGCTCTCAGGGGAGTGCCGCAGGTCACCTACGAGGACATCGGCGGCCTGAAGGACGAGATACAGAAGGTCAGGGAGATGATCGAGCTCCCGCTGCGTCACCCAGAGATTTTCGAGAAGCTCGGCGTGGAGGCACCGAAGGGAGTGCTCCTGTATGGTCCACCGGGAACGGGCAAGACTCTGCTCGCAAAGGCGGTTGCTACCGAGAGCAACGCGCACTTCATACCGATCTCCGGACCCGAGATCATGAGCAAGTTCTACGGCGAGTCAGAGGCCAGGCTCAGGGAGATATTCAAGGAGGCGAAGGAGAAGGCCCCGACCATCATATTCATCGACGAGATCGACTCGATAGCGCCCAAGAGGGAAGAGGTCACGGGCGAGGTCGAACGCAGGGTGGTCAGTCAGCTTCTCTCCCTCATGGACGGGCTCGAGGCGAGGGGCAAGGTCATCGTCATCGCGGCTACAAACAGGCCCAACGCCATCGACCCGGCGCTCAGGAGGCCGGGACGCTTCGACAGAGAGATCGAGATCAAGGTGCCCGACAAGAAGGGCAGGTACGAGATACTCCAGATACACACGAGGCACATGCCTCTCACGCCGGACGTCGACCTAGAGAGGCTCGCGTCCGTGACCCACGGCTTCGTGGGGGCTGACACCGAGTACCTCTGCAAGGAGGCAGCCATGAAGACGCTGCGCAGGATGCTCCCGGTCCTCAAGCTCGGAGAAGAGCGGCTAAGCCCGGAGGTCCTGGACAAGCTCATCGTGACCATGAGCGACTTCGAAGAAGCGCTCAAGGACGTCATGCCATCCGCGATGCGCGAGGTCTACCTCGAGACGCCCGACGTCAAGTGGGCGGATATCGGAGGCCTGGAAGAGGTCAAGAAGGAGCTGCAGGAGGCGGTGGAATGGCCGCTCAAGTTCCCGGACCTGTACAAGGCGATAGGCTACAACATGCCGAAGGGCGTGATGCTCTTCGGCCCGTCCGGCACTGGCAAGACCCTGCTCGCAAAGGCGGTCGCTACGGAGAGCGAGGCCAACTTCATCAGCATCCGCGGCCCGGAGCTCCTCAGCAAGTGGGTAGGCGAGTCCGAAAGAGGAGTCCGAGAGGTCTTCAGGAGGGCGCGCCAGGCGGCCCCGTGCGTCATCTTCTTCGACGAGATCGACGCTCTGGCTCCGACCAGGGGAATGGGAGGCGACAGCATGGTGACCGAGAGAGTTGTCAGCCAGCTCCTGACGGAGCTCGACGGCATCCAGTCCCTGCACGGCGTTGTCGTCCTCGCGGCGACCAACAGGATCGACATGGTCGACCCGGCGCTCGTGAGACCAGGACGGTTCGACAAGACCATCGGGATACCGCTTCCGAACAAGGAAGCGCGAGCCCAGATACTCAGCATCAACCTCGAAGGGAAGCAGAAGGACAAGGACGTGGTCGTGGACAGACTGGTGGAGATGACCGAAGGGTTCAGCGGCGCTGACGTCGCGGCTCTGGTCAACACGGCGGTCTCCATAGTCCTGCAGGACTACGTCGCCAAGTACCCCAAGCCGGACGACGCCAAGGCGCACATCAAGGAAGCGATAGTCACGATGGACCACTTCAAGGAAGCAGTCAAGAAGGTCCGCACCTCGAGAGAGTCCAAGCCGATGGAGAAGGTCGCGGTGCCGTACTACAGGTAGGCGCCGCAATCTCTTTAATCGCCGGGCCGGCACCGTCGTTTCTCTTGTCCCAGCAGGTCAAGATAATCGGTAGAGGGACCTGGCTAGACCGCGTCGCCAGCGAGGTCATAGAGAGGGACAAGTCGCTGGGAAGGGACCTTTCGCTGATCAGGGTCGAGAGCGGACTGGGCGCGTCTGGGCTGCCCCACATCGGCAGCGTCGGCGACGCAATCCGGTCGTACGGCGTCAAGATGGCGCTGGAGGGGCTGGGATACAGGTCAGAGCTCGTCGCATTCTCCGACGACCTCGACGGCTTCAGGAAGGTCCCCGCGGGATTCCCTGAGTGGCTCAACGACTATGTGGCCCACCCTGTGACCCGGGTGCCCGACCCCTTTGGGTGCCACGGCTCCTTCGGCGCGCACGTCGGCTCCCTTCTCCGCTCCTCGCTCGACGCGCTTGGGGTCGAGTACAACTTCATGAGCGGGGCCGAGGTCTACAAGAAGGGTCTTCTCAACGTGCAGATCAAGACCATACTTCAGAACGCCGACCTCGTCGGCGAGAAGATCAAGGAGTTCACCGGCCAGGACAAGTACACCGAGAGGTTCCCCTACACGCCCATCTGCAAGAACTGCGGCAGGCTATACACCACGGTGGTGACAAGCTTCGACGCTGCGCACGACACCGTCCACTACAGGTGCGAAAGCGCGAAGATCAGGGACAAGGTCGTGAAGGGTTGCGGTTACGAAGGCGACCGGAACATCACCGAAGGAGAGGGAAAGCTAGTATGGAAGAGCGAGTTCGCTGCGCGCTGGGCGGCACTCGACATTAGGTTCGAGGCATATGGCAAGGACATCGCCGATTCCGTGAAGGTGAACGACTGGATCTGTGAGAACATCCTGAAGAGGGCGCCCCCGCACCATGCCAGGTACGAGATGTTCCAGGAGAAGAGCGGCAAGAAGATATCCAAGTCGGTGGGCAATGTCCTGACGCCCGAGGACTGGCTCTCCTACGCCTCAGCTGAGAGCCTCAGGCTGCTCATGTTCAAACGGATTGTCGGGGCGAGGAACATCTCGATCGAGGACATCCCTACCTACATGGACGAGTTCGATGAACTCGAATCGTACTACTTCTCGAAGGAAAAGGACGCCAACCAGCTGAAGGACGCGCGGCTTAGGGGCCTGTACGAGTATACCGTGCTCACCCGGGTCCCTTCAGCACCGTCGGTCCACGTACCGTACAAACAGATCGCGGAGCTGGCCGCGACAGCACCCGAAGGAGTGGTGGTCGACTACGTCACCAAGAGGCTCGTCTCGAACGGCGCCGTCGACCGCTCCTCACCGGACCTCGCGAAGCGGATAGACTGGGCCACCAAGTGGACGCGCGCGGTCACCGTACGAACATCCGGCTCCGGCGAAGCAAAACCCGAGACGAAACTCTCGCTCGATGCCCGCACAATCGACTCTCTGAGGCGCTTCG
>CAZAMW010000125.1:0-4905 GCA_964486265.1 uncultured Nitrosopumilales archaeon
GTCACCCACGAGGTCGTGCCGCACATGATAAAGCAGGGAGGCGGTGCAATCGTCAACACGATAACGATAAACGCGTTCCTGACCCAGCCGGGGACGGCGGCGTACAGCGCGGCGAAGGCGGGCGCGTTCCAGTTCACGAGGGCCAGCGCACTCGACCTCGCCAAGCACAGCATCAGGGTGAACGGCATCGCTCCGGGCGAGATCGAGACCCCGCTGTGGCTCGCAACCTACAACAACCTCCCAGGTTCCGCTCAGGTCAAGGCCTCCGTCCTTGCCCGGATACCCCTGGGCAGGTTCGGGACGCCGGAGGACGTCGCCTTCACGGCCCTGTGGCTAGCCTCGGACGAGGCCCGCTACGTGACCGGCCAGATAATCACCGTGGACGGCGGCATAACGGCCGGAGTCTATCCGTAGCGGCCCGGTTCCAAACGCTTATCTGTCGAAGGCTCCCCGTCGGGTCCATGGGGCGCATGGACTCGCCGGCGGGGCGGCGCAGGGTCCTGGCGGACGAGCTGAGCAGGTCGGGCCTGAAGTTCGCCATCGTCTCGAACCCCAAGCACATCTTCTACCTGACGGGCGTATCGTCCAACCTGAACCCCTACTACGTCCTTGGCAAGGGACAGCGGTCCATAGCCTTCCTCGCCGTGGGGGACGAGGGACAGTCGTCGCTGCTGCTGGGCGGCTCGGAGTTCTGGTCTCCATGGGCGCGCGAGGACGTGAGCGGGCCTCGTCCCGACCCGGCTTCCATGAACGGCGTGGACCTGTCGCTGTATTCTGACTACGGGCTGGAAACGACGATGGTCCCCTACGGGGCGGAGATAGCCCCGGAGGTGAAGCTCTGGCTCCGCCGACTCGCCAGGGCTGAGGGCTGGCTCTCGGCGAGGAGGGTGGGCGTCGAAGACTGGCACCTGCCCGGGGTCCATCGCGAGGTCATCCAGCGGACTGCCAAGAGAGGCAGGCTCGTGGGCATCTCGCAGACCATAATGGACATGCGCAAGGCCAAGGGCAGGGACGAGCTCGAGACCCTCCGCGCGGCCACGACGGCACTCGACTACGCGTACGGCTTCGCAAAGCCGGTGGCCGAGGAGGGCAGGACCGAGCTCGACATGTTCCGCGCCATGAGCGACGCGGCCTTCGCCAAGTTCGGCGTGTTCGGCATGATAGGAGGCGACGTGGTCTCGGGAAAGAAGAACCTCGAGGTGGGGGGCATGGCGACCAGGCGTAAGTTCAGGCGCGGTGAGACCGTGATCATCGACATGCAGACGACCCACGACAACTACTGGTCGGACACCGCGCGTACCTTCGTGATCGGCCGGCCGACAAGGGGGCAGCAGAAGGCGCTGGAGACGGTCATCGAGGCCAAGGACATGGCCGCCAGGATGCTCAAGCCGGGCACCCCGACGGCGGAGATTGCGAACGCGGTCAACTCGTTCCTGAAGAAGAGGGGGTACTCAGAGATGCCTCATCACATCGGCCACACGGTCGGCCTCGACGACCAGGAGAGGCCCTGGCTGATACGGGGCTCGACCGACATCGTGAGGGAGAACCAGGCCTACGTAATCGAGCCCGGGGTCTACGAGAAGGAGACCGGAGGGGTCAGGGTCGAGGACTGCTACATCGTCACACGGGGCGGACGGGAGAAGGTCTCGAACTTCCCGCTCGGGTTCTGACAGACATCCTCAGGTGGTCATCCGGCCGTCGAGGTCGACGGAACGCACCGGCTGCGCCCCGTCCGCCACCGAGTAGCTCAGGCGCAGCCTGAGCTTGCCTCCCTGCTTGACCCTTAGCGCGGTGCCCTTCTCAAGGTTCTCCGCGATGCCCAGCTCGGTTATGCTGCTTGACGGTTCCATGCCGAGGTTGTGCGACCTTCCCCACCAGGGATAGTCGAGCGCGCCGTAGTTGAACCACATCCAGAGGAACGGCAGGACCTCGATGTCCCAGGAGACCCCTACGGTCAGCCCGGCGTTTGCGTTGCGGACCGCATACCAGGGCTCCTTCATCATCGCGTAGATGTTGTCCTCGCACCTCTTCGCCGGCGGCTCCTGGCTCATGTCTATCGTCGAGCCGTCCACGCCCGGGGCGTAGGGCCACTCGAAGGGCACAGCAGGCTTTAGCCTGGCCTGCTTGTAGACGCCGGCCGTGCAGGCGCCGGCCTTCAGGTCGATGTGCATCCCCGACGCCACCATCGGAGGCTGGAAGACGATGTGCTGCAGCCAGGCGAACTCGACGTCCTGCTCAGCCAGGTTCGTCACCGTCTCGTCCACCAGCAGGACCCTGCTCCCCTCGGCGAGGGAGAGCGTCTTGTCGACGTGGAACGGATACCTCACCAGCGACGTGGAGACCCGCAGGCGGGCGGTCTCGCCCTCGTCTGCGACCGCGGCGCGCCACGGCATCAGAGAGCTCTCGCCGTGCAGGCCCCAGGAGGCGCCCCTGTTGGAGGAGGCCAGGCCGGGGCTCGGCACGATGTCCTGCCAGCCGCCCTCGTAGTAGTCCATGAACCCAGAGTCCCCCGTCCCTACCGGAGGCGAGAGAGACCCGAACCTCCTGAAGCCGATCGGGGACTCGTAGAGCAGGTTGTACCCTCTCTTCTTGTAGACTATCTCGACGACGTCGGACCCCTTCTCGGGAACCACCTTGACCCTGAGGTGCTCGTTCTCGAGGGTCGCGACCTCGGCCCCCCAGTACTTTTCTTCGCGTGCGACCTTCGTGGATGCCAACCGGGTCATGCGCCCCCGTACTTCTCCCTGAGACCAGGAAGGACCCGCCTTCCGAAGCGCTCTATGAACTCCTTCTCGTTCGGGCTCGCGCTGCGGACCTCTATCTCGTCGAAGCCCATCCGTATGTAGTCGTCGACCCTCTTGGTCACTTGCTCGAGGTCGGTACAGACCGTCCATCTCCAGGTCAGTTCTTCCATGGGGACCTTCTCCCCGATGCGGTCGAGCTCGCGGGGGTCCGAGACGTTCTCCTCGAAGCTCCCGGGAGCCGCCGTCGCCCGCCATCTCTTGATCGAGTCGAGCGCCTTGTCGTAGTCCTCATCCCACGATACGTTGCACAGGATCATCCTGTGGATGTCCTCGAACCTGCGCCCCGACTCCTCCGCCCCCTTCCTGACCGCAGGCAGGAGCAGCCCCTTGATCTTCTCCTCCCTGGCGGGAGTGGTGTAAAGCCCGTCACCTCGCCTTCCGGCGACCTCGGCCATCGTCGCACCGCTCGCCGCGACGTAGATGGGCACCGGGACCGTCGGCTTGTCGTAGATGTTGGCGCCTTGGACGCTGAAGTACCTCCCACGGTAGGTGAGAAAGTCCTCCCGCCAGAGACCCCTGATTATCTCGATGGACTCCTCGACCCTCGCGACCCTCTCCCGGAAGGGCGGCCACCTCTGCCCGACGGGTACCTCGTTCATCGCCTCCCCCGTCCCCAGCCCGAGATAGACCCTGCCGGGGTACATGGCCCCCATCGTCGCGAAAGCCTGCGCAACGATGGCCGGGTGGAACCTGTTGATGGGAGTGGTAACGCCCGTCCCGAGCCTGACCCTCTTCGTCCTCTCAGCCGCCGAGGCTATCCAGGACCACGCGAACGCTGCGTGTCCTCCCTGGTGGAACCAGGGGTGGAAGTGGTCGCTGATGGAGACGAACTCGAACCCCTGCGCCTCCGCGAGGACCGCGAACTCCATGAGCTGCGAGGGGCCGTACTGCTCAGCCACCGCGCGGTAACCGAACCTTATCCTGTCCGGCATCCGGGCACGCCAGGTCCCTTCCGGGGTTAAACCTTTCAGGCGCTCGCCGGAGATACCTTCAATACGGAGGCGGGAGAGCAGACGCGGGGTCTTCCATGCAAGCGGCAGAGCCGAGAAGAGATTACGGGAAGCTTCAGCTGTTCATCGACGGAGTCTGGAGGGAATCGGGTGCCCACGAGTTCCGCGACGCCTTCAACCCGGCCACGGGCGAGGTCATAGGCAGGGTGCCCTTCTCGCTCCACGAGGAGGTCGACCTGGCCGTCGAGGCGGGCCAGCGGGCCTTTGAAAAGTGGAGGTACGTGCCCATAATCGAGCGCATCAAGTATCTCTTCAGGCTCAAGGACACGATGGAGAAGCACCTGGAGGAGCTCGCCACCGTGAACACCCAGAACCACGGCAAGACCCTCGAGGAGTCGCGTGGCGACCTGCGCAGGTCCATCGAGAACGTGGAGGTCGCGATAGGAGCGGCCTATGTCCTCGCCAAGGGCGAGTCGCTCGACCAGATAGCTCCTGGGATAGACGTGGCCATGAACAAGGAGCCCCTGGGTGTCTTCACCCTGATCTGCCCGTTCAACTTCCCGGTGATGATCCCGTTCTGGTTCCTCCCGCTCGCGATAGTACTGGGGGACACGGTCGTCGTGAAGCCCAGCGACATCACGCCGCTCCCGATGCAGTGGGTCGCCAAGCTGATACAGGAGGAGGTCGCCCTGCCCCCCGGGGTCCTGAATGTCGTCCACGGCGGCAAGGACGTCGTGGAGGGTCTGATCGCGCACCGCGACGTAAAGGGGGTGACGTTCGTCGGTTCCAGCCCCGTCGCAAGGCAGGTCTACAAGCTCGCAGGAGAGCACGGCAAGAGGGCGATATCGAACGGGGGCGCGAAGAACTGCATAGTGATAATGCCTGACGCAGACCTTGACACGTCGATGCCGAACATCGTCTCGTCCTTCTTCGGGAACGCCGGCCAGAGGTGCCTCGCGGGGGCGAACCTCCTGGCGGTGGGCGACTCCCACGACGCGTTCATGGACAAGTTCGTGCCGGCGGCCGCGAAGCTCAGGCTCGGCTACGGCCTGGACCAGGGCGTCCAGATGGGTCCTCTGGTCTCCGAGAAGGCGAGGGAGCGCGTGATGGGTTACGTGGACGGCGGCCTGGCCGAAGGGGCGAAGGCCGCC
>CAZAMW010000126.1:0-4897 GCA_964486265.1 uncultured Nitrosopumilales archaeon
CTGGGGCTAGCCCCCGACCTAGACCGCCGATAAGGACGAAGCCTAGTCGTCCGAGACGGCGTCCTAAGGACGGGCAAGGCAACGATGAGGAACCCACAACAGGTAGTCCAGCTGTCATGCGAAGACACTAGGATAGGACGAGGCGCGCATGGCATAGAGAGCTATCACACCTTCGATGTAGCGGGTGTGACAAATCCCCTTCTTCAGGAAGGCGAGAACCAGCCGACGTGCAGGAACTCTCTCGATAGCTGGTGGGTGCCTAAACCCGTCTGTAGACGTGCTCCTTACGGAACGTGAGACCCAACCCAGTCTGACTCTCAACAAGAAAAGGTGAGAGGATAGGACAGCTGCGTCTAACTTGACTGGGTCGGCTCCGAGGAGTCATAGTACCCTGAAAGTCGGCCAATTACCGACCTGTGGGGAAGGACTCTAGCCCGAAATCCGAAGTCCGAACTGTGCAGAAGGATGGATTCAGTCCACGAAACACAACAGGAGGTGAGAGAATGGACTCAAACAATAAGGTCGGTGAGCAATCACCGAATCCAGTAGTCCGCAAGGACGAAGGCAGAGTCATTCTCCATATCCAGAGTGGACTCAGCATAGCAGCAACACGAAGGAAGGACAAGCAATTCCACAACTTCTACTCACTACTCTGGAAAAGAGAGTGGCTCAATCAGGCTCTGGAAGCAGTCCTAGACAACGCTGGCGCGAAGACCTCAGGCGTGGACGGAGTGTGCGGGGCAGACCTGCACGAACCGTCTGCTAGGGCCAGATTCGTCAAGGAACTGCGGACAGAACTGAAACACAAGACCTACCACCCCTCGCCTGTCCTGAGGAAGTACATTCCGAAGGCTAACGGAGGGGAACGACCAATAGGCATTCCAACGCTGAAGGATAGGACAGTCCAGATGGTCTTGAAGATGGTTCTCGAACCAATCTTCGAGGCCGACTTTCTGCCCAATTCCAACGGCTTCAGACCTGAGAGAAGCACGCTGGAGTGCGTATTGCCCATGTACAGATACGGGGACAGCAATCGTCGATACGAATGGATCATAGAGGGAGACATCAAAGGGTGCTTCGACAACATCGACCACAGGATACTGATGGAAGCTATCTCAAGGCGGATAGCCGACCGGAATATCCTCTGGCTGATTCGTCGGTTCCTCAAAGCACCCGTCATCGACAAGAACAGACGACTACGAGTCGAGAAGGGAACGCCACAAGGAGGCGTCCTTTCGCCATTGCTCGCCAACATCTACCTCAACGAGTTCGACCACTTCTGGTACGAGAAGTGGGGCAAGCTCACATCGAATCAGAGAAAACGACAGCGACAGAAGGGACAGGCCAGCTGCGTGCTGTTCAGGTATGCGGATGACTTCATCCTGAGTGTCAAAGGCACGAAGGAGCAAGCCACCCTCATCATGGACAGCGTGCGGAGCTTCTTCAAGGAGAAGCTGATGCTGGACTTGTCCACAGAGAAGACGCGCGTAGTGTCATTAGAGGAAGGGTTCGATTTTCTTGGATTTCATGTCCAGCGAACCCAGCTAGACCGCATAAAGTGCGTCAGGATACGACCAACACAAAGGAACCTGTCCCGCCTCAAGAACAAGCTGCAATCCATGCTAGGGCCAGCCGCTTGGTGCGACGACCCGCACATGAAGATCGCAGCCCTGAACAGGGTCTTGAGGGGATGGGCCAACTATTACAAGGCGGTCAACTCATCCCAGCAATTCAGAGTCGGAGACTTCCTCGCCGAGCGCCTATTCAGTCAGTGGTACCGCACCAAGCACAGGATAAGCGTCCGGAGATATCTCAGGGAAGTCCTCAGGGATGGCAACGTCGTATTGCAAAGAGGCAGCGTAAAAGCTGAACTCTATCGAATGACGTCCAACAAAAGCATGCGCACCTCATTGAATCCCAAGCTCGTCTGGAAATACAGGTCAATCAGGAACCCATACATCAATTCTTACAGTTCCATAACCAGTGTCTCAAATGAACGTGACGACCCCGTCGCAGACATACCAAATACCCTTCCGATTGCGCCCGAATACAGGGATGAAATCTATCTCACCAACCGCATTCTGGCGTTTGAGAGGGATGGATGGAAGTGTACCCAGTGTGGCAGCCGGGAGAACCTTCAGGCGCACCACATCGAACCAGTCCCTAAAGGGCAATTCAACCCTTCAGTGATTCATCGAGTCGAGAATCTACAGACCCTGTGCTCCACGTGCCACGCCAGTTTGCCAAAGACAGTCTAGACTAGCGTCTTCAATCCCTACAGAAGATTGTTGCGACACTAAAATCAACTCCATTCGGACAAAACTACAAATGATGGACCACCTCCATTCACTGAGTTGACTTATGAACAGCCAACCACAGCGAAACTATACTCGAATTGCAGTGGCAATTGTTGCTGCGGCGGTCATCGTCGCGGCTGCACTCCTCGCCACGTCGTCCTCTGGTGCTACAATCACCAAGACGATACCAGTAACCACCCCTTCAATCGCAACAACGACAATCACAATCTACCCCACAGACAGTGCATCTTCCTCGACGCCTGATGGCACCACCACTGTCACTTCCATCTCGACACAAACACTAGGGAATACCACCGTAACCGTCACAGGAACAGCAACAGCCCCCGCTGGCTCGCGCCTCTACGAAGTCACCTTCAAGCAAAGTGGTGACTGCACACCGACGGTCTACGCTGCCCCATGGTCCGTAACTCTCGGACCTTGGACTGTTGCGGAGCCGTCAAACGCTACACTGCCCATCGCTACCAACTCGGGAAGTGCCGGTCCCTCAGATGTGAACTACTCGTCAATTACATTCTCCGTTCCGAACGGGCAATACCAGTACAGCATAGCCGTGGGATGGAGCTTCGGAAACCCATCGGGGGTCATCACTGTCAATGGAGGCGACGTGATGGTTCTCCTACAGGGCCCAGAAGTATCTTGCACCATGACTAGCACAGCCGCAGGATAAGACGAAATTCGGGAAATCCATCCATCCGATGCACAAGAAGAGGACGGAGGACGTAGGAGTGAAAGCCCGGTGATGCGAAAGTATCACGCCGGGTTTGGGAGGGAGGGTGCGTGCTTCCTGCCTAATTTATTGGGCATGGCGGCGCACTCTTATCTCAGCTTGCATCCCAAAGTCATTGTTCGTTCGGATGATTCCGACGAGAAGATGGCAGTGATGGTTATGGAAGTGGTAGGCGGTGGCGCGCTGGACTTTCGTGACGGCAGGGCCTACCGCATTGGCCCTTCTGGCTTCTGGCGGTCCCCAATGGTCGGTCGTTGACACCGATGGGAAGAAGCTACTCAGCTTGAGACCCAACCTCGGCTGCAAGACGATGAAGGCGAACGTCGAGGTGTTCAATTCCCAGAAGAGTACGGACATCTCGTTGTTGCCTCTGGTTAGCTGGTATGTCGTACTATCGTTACGCTACGGCTACTCGGGTAGTGATGTCGTCGCCGCGCTCGGGATGAACTTCAACGATATCGAATTGGCGCAGTGCCTTGTGTTCTTCGGTGTGAATCCCTCATCCAAGAAGACATGACCCAAGTGGGCGCCACAATCGGCGCATTCGATCTCAACTCTCTCGCCATCCGCATCAGGAAGTCTCTTTACTGCTCCGGGTATCTCATCGTCGAAAGCGGGCCAGCCGCACCGGGCATCGAACTTGTCAGTAGAGCGGAACAACGGCGCGTCGCACCTCTTACAGACATAGGTTCCGGACTTGAAATGGCGCTCGTACTCGCCGGAGAAAGGCATCTCCGTACCCTTGTGGACTATCACTTCTTCCTCCTCTGGGGTCAATTTGTTCATTTTCAACTCAATATCTTTGCCGGACACGCACTCGAACTATTAAACGCGAAGCGCATCTACATCGCTACCGAGTCGCGGGGTCACGGCCAGCTAATCCTATAAGCCATGGTGCTTGTCGGGGCCATCGCAGATGAAGTTATCATCCTTGAAGAGACCTTTCGTCTGTCTTGTTGTGAGCGAGTCCACCCCCGCGAAGGTCATCAAGACAATCGGTGCCTACGAAGAGAGGGTCGATGCCTTTGAAGTCAATCTCAGCATGGTGGGCCAGAGCGGGTTCCGCGATGTCTTCTCATCTACCAAGCTACCATGCATGGCGACGAACAGGCGGTCTATCTTCATGAGGTTCTATGGATATGAACGATTGCCGCCGGCCAGTGACGAAGCCAGGGCCCGAAGACTGATCGCAGCCGTGGAAGCGGGTGCCTCGGCTGTGGACTTGGAGCTGGATTTTTTCGACAGGGCGCGCCAGAGCATGAAACCGGCGTATCTCAGCAAAGAAGAGATAGCATATGCGAGAAATCCGGAAGCGGAACCAACTGAGCTATCAAGAGATTCTAACGTCGTGAAGAGGCAGAGAAGGTTCGTGAAGCAGGTGAAGCAGATGGGGGCGGAAGTTGTCTTTTCGTGTCACACGCAGACGATAATCACGAGGGCACAGGGTACTTCGATACTAGTTGAGATGGAGAAGAGAGGCGCGGACATGGCCAAGATTGTCTCCCTCACCCCTACCATCAGCGACCTTGGGCCGTTCATCGAAACCGTCATCCGTCTAGCGGAGGTTTCGAGAATCCCTTTCAACGGCATGAACGTGGGGAGCCAGTCAATACTCGGCAGGCTGCTTTCAGCCGTGCTCGGGTCCTCATGGGTCTACTGCAGACCAGACTCAGGCACGTCCTTCAAGGGTCAGCCAACCGTCGGGCAGGCTAGGTCGTTCTTCGATGTCCTCAGCACTGGGCGCGGTCAGGACTGACCGTCGAACCAGTCAAGGAAGCCACCGAACTTTTTCATGAACTCTGAGAGGTCTCTTTTGGTGTGTGCGTTTGTCACGCCGTGATGGAAGAGTTCG
>CAZAMW010000127.1:0-4196 GCA_964486265.1 uncultured Nitrosopumilales archaeon
TCGACTTCATACTCTCGATGGGTCCGTGCATACTAGGTCACTGCCACCCGGCGCTGATGAAGGCTGCGGCTGACCAGTTGAAGAATGGGACCGCCTTCGCTGTGCTCAACGAGAACGAAGTGAAGCTCGCGGAACTCGTCTGCAGGATAGTGCCCAACGCCGAGATGGTGCGGTTCTCCAACTCGGGCGCCGAGGCGACCATGAGCGCGATAAGGTTCGCGAGGGGATACACCGGCAAGACCAAGATCATAAAGTTCGAGGGTGCATATCACGGGGCCTACGACCAGGTCATGGTCGGGTTCGGCGGCGTCCAGCCGGTCGGGCCGGCGCTCGACCGCGTCAACGTCCCGGTGAGCTGGGGCGTCCCCGAGGAGGTCCTCAGCACCGTCATCCAGCTCCCCTGGAACGACCTCTCGGTGGTCGAGAAGACCCTGAAGCGCAGGTCGCACGAGATCGCTGCGATAATCACCGAGCCGGTGCTCATGAACATCGGCACGGTGTTGCCCGAGGAAGGCTACCTCAAGGGACTTCAGGAGCTGTGCCACAAGTACGACGTGGTCTTCATACTCGACGAGGTCATCAGCGGGTTCAGACTCGCCCTCGGAGGGGCGCAGGAATACTTCAACCTCCGGCCGGACCTTGCGACCTACGCGAAGGCGCTAGGGGCGGGGTTCCCCATCTCGGCCATCACCGGCAAGAAGGAGATCATGGAGAACGTCGTTCCGGGGAAGATGATGCACTCGGGCACCTACAACGCCAACCCTCTCGTCGTGACCGCGGCGCTCGCATCGCTGACGGAGCTGAGCAGGAACAACGGCGCGATATACAAGCACCTTAACAAGATAGGAACGATGCTCATGGAGGGCCTTCAGGACGCGGTAGACGAGACCAAGACCAAGGGGATGGTCCAGGGTATAGGCTCTGGAGGCTGCCAGCTCTACTTTACCGACAGGAAGAAGATCTCGAACTACAAGGACTTCTTCAGCACCGATTCTACCAAGTACATGAAGTTCCACAAGCAACTCCTGAAGCGCGGGGTCTACTTCCATCCACAGCAGTACGAGCACCTCTTCGTGTGCACGGCGCACACAGAGAAGGACGTCGACACGGCCGTGGGCTCCGCCCGCGAAGTCCTGAAGCAGCTGGCGTAGGGTGTAGAAAGCGATGGCTCCCAAGTTCAAGCTCGGAATCGACGCGTCGTTCATGATGGAGTTCGACCCCGGGTACACGCTGAAGTACCCGATCATGGCCGAGAAGGCGGGCTTCGACCACCTCTGGATGGGCGACCACTACCTACCCTGGCAGGCTTCGTTCCAGGAGAGCTTCTTTGTGTGGGAGCTCCTCGCTGTCGTCGCCTCGAAGACGAAGAAGATCAAGCTAGGCCCGGACGTCACGGTCCCGATCGGCGCGCGCTACCATCCCGCAATAATCGCGCAGGCTGTCGGCACGCTCGAGAGGATGTTCCCGGGCCGGTTCGTGCTCGGTGTGGGGTCGGGTGAGGCCTTGAACGAGAGCTGGTTCTGGGGCCGCTGGCCGAAGTGGTCCGAAAGAATGGACAGGCTCATCGAGGGCGTCGAGCTGATCAAGAGGCTCTGGGCCGAGGACGATTACTTCAGGTTCGACGGGAAGTACTTCAAGATGGGAGTAACCAAGCTCTACGTGAAGCCGAAGAAGGCCGTGCCCATCTACATGTCGGCCACGGGAAGAAAATCCGCATACAGGGCCGGAAGGCACGCTGACAGACTGATCTCTTCTGGCAACCCCCAGGCCATGCGGGAGGTCGTGTTCCCGAACTTCGACAGGGGTGCAAGAGCGGTGGGGCGGGACCCGTCCAAGATGGAGAAGGCGGTCCTCATGGACATGGCGACCGGCTCGGAGGACAAGATCCTCGCAAGGATAAAGCGTCTGGCCGCGGGTTCGACCATACCTGAGATGTTCAACGAGGGGGACCCGCGCGTCATCGAGAGGGCGGGCTCGAAGCTCCCCAGAGAGCACCTGCTGAAGAACATCGTCCTGTTCAAGAAGCCGGACCAGGTCATCGAGGCGGTCGACACGTTCAGGAAGCTCGGGGCGACCCAGGTGATCATCAGCGAGATGAGCGTGGACCCGGACGCTGCGATGAAGACATACGCCGAGGTCACCGAATACTACAGGCAAAAGTAACTTGCAGGTCAACTGTCCCCGGTGACGGCTCAGCCGAGCCTGTACTTCCGAACGGTCTCCTCGTTGAGCTCGACGCCGAGCCCGGGAGACTCGGGAGCGGAGACGTAACCCTCCCCGTCCACCTGCAGGCTCTTCTTTGTCAGGGTCTTGCGAAGTATCGACTGGTTCACCGAGAATTCAAGATATCTGGCCGTTGGCGCGGCCAGGTCGACGTGGAGGGTGGCGGCGAGACCGATGCCTGTCTTGTATGCGTGACCCGCGAACTCCTTTCCATGCTTCTCGGCCAGCCTGGCGATCCTCATGAGCTCAGTTATCCCGCCGGAATGGGTGACGTCGGGCTGCACGACGTCGACGTGACCCCTCGCAATCAGGTCCTCAAACTCAAACCTCGTCGTCAGGTTGATATCGCCGGCAGCTATCTTGACGTCGACTGCGTCGGCCAGCATCGCGTGTTTTTCCACGTCGTCGGGAGGAAAAGGGGCCTCAATCCAGTACACGCCGAACCGCTCGACCGAACGGGCGACCGCAATCGCCTTCGAAACATCGGTCCAGCACATGCAGGCGTCTACCATGAGGTCTCTGTCCTTCCCCAGGCCTTCTCTGGCAGCCGCAATCATCTTGACGTCATGGCGCTGGTCTCTTCCGAAAGGGGCGCACTGGAACTTGGCCGCTCTGAACCCCTTCCCGGCCCACTTACGCGCGGTCCTCGTTATGTCCTGAAGCGTGCTTCCGAACGGGTAGATGCTCGCGTAGGGATGTATCTTGTCCCTCTTCGAAGCTAGGAGCTTGTGAATCGGCTTGCCCTTCGCCTTTCCGAGAATGTCCCACAGGGCGATGTCGATTCCGCTCATTGCGGAGATCACGACACCCCTTCTGCCATGGTAGATCGTCGACGAGTACATGAGGTCCCAGAGCTTTTCCGGGTCCAGAGGGTCGGCCCCGACGAGGACCTCCCCGAGCCCGCGCGACCATCCGTGAGAGGTGGGAGCCTCGATTATCGCTTTGACGATGGTGGGAGGTGCGTCCACCTCTCCTATCCCGACGATACCCTCGTCCGTGTGCACCCTGACGACGAGGTCGTCCTGGGAGCCGTCGATGGCTTCCGAGACCCTCGGCAAGCGCAGCGGTATCGTCTCGATCCTGGTGATTTCCAACTCGTTCAACCGGCGAGGATGGCGGGCGACAGATTACTCCGGGGGAATCTCACGGAATACAAACTCAAGGTTGATCCCCTGACTCCTGCGGATCGCGGATACGATGTAGTAGGCGATGAACGTTCCGACCATCAAGATGAGGACGGTCCCTCCGGTCGTGAGCGCAGACGGGGCCGTGGCAACGTACTCGTATGTTCCGAGTGCCTGCGTCACAGCCACGAAGATCCCCAGCCAGGTGACGACTGGGAGGCCAATGTTCCTTCTGAAGGCGTCGGGCATCACTCTGGCATAGAGGTCTTTGTTGACGAATGGAAATGCGGCGAAGACGAGGGCCGCGACGGTCCACGCAGCCGGCGCGGCGGCGGTGACGCTGAAGAAGACGGTCGAAAACGCGACGAGTCCAGGGTTCCAGAGGAGCCCGTAGACGTACTGGGAGAACCATATTATGACGAGAGCCACAGTCAGAACGAGTGCTGCTATCGGAACCTTGACCCTGGAGTTGATATCGGCGAAGGCCTTGGGCAGGACCCTGTCGAAAGACATGGAAAAGATCAGCCTGCTGAACGCGATGTAGGGGACGATGAACCACGTGAAGGTACCGGCGATGAGGCCCGCGTTGATCAAGAAGACGAGTATCGGGTTGCTCTTGAACATGACCGTGAGGAGGAACGGGAAGGTCGGGGGAACCGAGAACGGCAGGGAGCCGGCGGCCGAGGCGGCTCCCAGGGAGCCTAGCCAGTTGGCCCCCATAAGACTGAAGAGGCCGTCGATGAGGAGAAAGTAGAGCACCCCTGTCACGCCGATTGCCAGGATGAAGGGGACCCAGACGCGTCCGGCCCTCTTTATCTCGCCCGAGATCCAGACCGGATACTGGAAGTT
>CAZAMW010000127.1:4221-4890 GCA_964486265.1 uncultured Nitrosopumilales archaeon
AGAGGCTGAAGTAGCCCAGAGAGAAGCCAACGAAGACGGTCGTCTGGAGGTTGAAGGAGTATCCTGCGAAGCCTGCGGCCGAGCCCAGCTGGAGGACCTTCGAGTACTCCCCTGCCCCGAACTGAGTGTCGAAAGCTCTTATGAAATCCGAGTTGTTGAACGCGAAAGCCAGGATAATCCAGAGGAAGGTGACGGCGAGGCTGAAAAAGAAGACGACGTTGATGACACGCGAGCCGACCCTTGCGCCGAGGCTGACGGTCAGGAGCGCGATGAGGACGAGGACGAGGCCCGTGATGAAGAGCCCGTTCCCCGAGACCATCCACGACCCGAGGTTGGCGAGGGACGAGATGCCGTAGACGAGGCCGAGACTCCCGAATGTCGGCGACAGGATTCCGTTGGTGAAAAGCCAGACCTGGAAGCCCATGTTGAACGCGATTGCGAATCCCAGTCCGTAGGTGACTGCATACATGAAGCCAACCGAGGGAACCTTGGGCAGTATCCTGGAAATCCAAACGTAGTCACCACCGCTGCGCGGCATCGCTGCAGACATGATCGACCAGAGACCCGCGAAACCCAGCCCGACTATTCCGGCAATCAGGACGACGAGGAAGAGGTTGGCTCCCGGATAGAACGATCCCACGGATTCCAGCAGGAACACGATGCCGATTC
>CAZAMW010000128.1:0-4837 GCA_964486265.1 uncultured Nitrosopumilales archaeon
GGAACCGGAAGAAGATGTCCGCGACGACCATGTCCCCTATCCTGACCTTGCGTCCTGAAAGTTCCGCATGAGGCAGGGCGGCGTTGGGCCCGGACGCCACTATGATCGGGCTGAGAGACCCCTCCGAGGCCAGCGGCGAAAGCCCCTCCGTTGTGGCAAGGCGCATGACCTCTCCCGCAATCTCGAACTCCGTCCTTCCTACCTGGATCTCCTGCTCGAGCAGTTCGTAGAGCTCATCGACCTTCTTGCTCGCCTGGGATATCTTCCTCAGTTCTTCGGCGTCCTTTTGCCTCCTGGCCTCGAGAAAGACTGAATCGTCGACCGTACCCTTGAGCCTTGGGTCGTACTGGTCCATCAACGCCTTGCCCTTCAGCTTCTTCGCCACCGTCTGGTACGCGGCAGCCATGTTCTTCGAAGGGACCACCCGGACGTCCTTCCCCGTTTCGTTGGCCCGATACTCCTCCATCACCGAGGTGACTATCGTGGTAGAATCCCTCTCCACGATCCCTATCCCCCCGCCCCAAAAATCGGTCAGGTAGAACAGGTTCTTCGGGTTGGTGACGACGACCGCGTCGAACGTCGAGGCGAGCGACAGCACCCTTTCCCGCCTCTTGCCGAATATGCCCAAGGGCCTCCCCCGGGTCGCCTCGTCTTATATGGGTAGCACGGCTCTCGCCGGAGACCTACGGACCGGCCGGAGGCGCGCCCTGACCCGCGTCAGCGGAGGCCTGAGGTGCCCCGCAGTTCGGACAGAACCTGACCGTCGAGTCGATTGGGGTCCCGCAGTTGCCGCAGAAGGCGGCCGCGGGCGCTGGCTCCTCCAGCTGGGGAGTTGCCGAGGAGCGCCTGCGCGTGAGCACGACGAGGGCGAGTATCGCTATCACCGCGATGACGGCCGCGCCCGCAACATAGGTCGCATAGCCACCAATCCCGGCCGACTGGCCTTCTGCGCCCGCGATCAACGATGGCAGCGAGGAGTTGAAGTCGTTGGTGAGCAGACCGTAGTAGGGCGTCCCGGTCGTAGCGGTCGCGACGCCGTTGCCGTATTGCATCGCGATGTTGAAGGCGGCCTCGGCGGTGTCGTCACCGAAGCTATAGACGGATGGGAATGGCTTCATGGTTCCGTCGAGATAGAAGAGCGCGAGGTTCGCGTTCACCTGGAATCGGGCTGCGTTCCCTCCCGCGCCCCCTCCGAATACGAGTTCGGCGTCGTAGTATGTCCCGATGGGCACCTCGACCCCTGCAGGTGTGTACTGCCTGCCGTTCACTATCAGGTCCGCCGAGGCGACGTTCGGGTCGTGTATCGTTATAGCGTCGAACCACGTGACCTTGTTTGGCGTGGGTCCGTTCAGCGCCCTGACTCCCATCTGGATGACCACGCCCTGCCCCTGCTGCACCGTCTCGTTTGTGTAGAGGATCCATGTCTGGGGGAGTGAGTACCTGTAGGTGTAGTTCGAGTTGTAGTTCCCGTAGTAGGTCTGCTGGATGCCGTTGTTGTTGTAGCCGCTCGTCGTTCCGGTCCCCGTTATGCTCTGGTTCGTCAGCTGCGCGTTGTCCCCCGTCACGTTCAGGACGTTGTCCCTATAGGTGACCGATGGGGGCGAAGCCGTGTCGAAGGCCAGGACGTTCTGCGGCCAGTACGTGAAGCTCGACCCGTCTGTATTGTTAACCTCGAGGACGGTGTTCTCCTGGAGGGACGCCAGGGCGGAGTTCGTACCGTTGTCGACCGCCTGGAGCTGGCTTACCTTGGCGTACCCTACGATCGAGCTTGTGGCGACCTCGTACGGCGTGATGTTCCCCGAGTTGTTGAGAATGCCGTAGGAGGCTATCCCTGTGGGGCTGGGCGGACCGAAGTGCAGGAGGTAGGGGTTGACGAACTTGGGCAGGATGTCGTAGGAGAAGTAGACCAAAGCCTGGTTCGGACTATCGTTCTTGATCGCCATTATGTAGAACCCGGGGTTGAGGGTCAGGTTGTATCCCACGCTCACCGTCGGGACAACCGTGAAGTTGGTTATCGTCACGTCGGGCGATACGAAGACTTCCTGCTGGGTCGTGTTGTCCAGCAGCGCATAGCGTACCACCTGGCTCGACGCACCCGTGATGTCGACCTGGGACGGGGCTCCCAGGGTCTCGATGTGGAGCGGTATCGTGAAGATTTCTTGCGGCTGCATCACGATTGTGAGTCCTACGCTCGTCGTGGAGTTGCGCAGGTTGATGTTCGGGTTCACTATGTAGAGAGCCTTCAGGTTGGCAGCCTGCGAGTTGGGGTTGTAGACGACAAGGTAGTACTGACCCGGCGGCTCCAGCAGTGCGTCGTAGTTCTCCGTTCCCGTATCGTAGAATATCGAGTTGGAGATGTCTCCGGTGAGGCTGAAAGTCTGGAGCTGGTCGTACGTCATGAACGCCGTCTCGACCTGGATGTCCGTCCTCGTGGCGTATCCGACTATCGAGGTGGAAGAGAGCGTAATCTGGGTGTAGTTGTACGAGTCCGGAGGTGTGACTCCTGAGAACTGCTGCTCGTTCTGGCCCTGAGCCATGACGTGCGTGATGGGGGCGGAGAGCAGCACGGCGGGTGTGACCATGAGAAAAAGGAGCGCCAGAACCTTGAGCCTGAGGAGCACATGCCTGCTATCGGCCCCTGTGTATAAAAAAGCGAGGTCTAGACGGCGGTCTGCCTGGCGCCGCAGGAGGGACAGAACATCATGTTCGACCTCATAGCCGCGCCGCACTGTCCGCAGTGCGTCTTCGCCAGCTCGCGGTGGAGCGCAGGCAGCATCGTGGCGCCGACGCCGGTCCTGCCCTGGGAAGAGTAACCGATGAACCCCACCAGGATGATGATGACCGCGCCGATGATGGTGCCCCAGATCGAGAACAGCCCCCCGACCAACGCGATCAGGAAGCCTCCGACGAAACCATAGACCGCCCACATGGGTATCTCACGAAGGTCGCTGGCCATGCCCATCTCCTCAGACCAGTTTGCTCCCGCACCGCTTGCAGAATGTGTAACCCGCGGGGTTCGCCGTACCGCAGCTGTTGCATACATTGCCACCGCCAGCCTGGACGATAGGAACGGTCGCTTGTGCTCCCGGAGCGGCGCGTAGCATCGTCCCGCACGATGGACAGAACGTGTCGGCGGCCGCCACGGCGCTCCCGCACGATGGACAGGCCATGCCGGCGGCGGCCGGCATGGGTGCCGCCTGCATCTGGGCCCCTCTCTGGGAGAGCGGAGTGGCCTGACCGGCGACCTGGGCCAGCCGGCCGGGGGCGTTGAGCACGCCCTTTCTCATGAGGTCGAATATCATAAGCCCACCAATGACAAGATACGGAAGCACGGTTATCGCGAATGCTTCGCCGTAGTTGTAGCCTATCGTGAACGTCGAGTAGTCAATATAGTAGAAGCTCGCGCTAGCCACTGATGCGATGATGCTGAAGACTCCCACAATCGTTGTCCAGACGACCCACGGGAGTCCGAGCGCCTTCCTAAAACCAAGGTAAGCATGACCAGAACCCCAGATGAAAAAGTCAAGAGCAGCAGCCGCTCCCTTGCTTCTCGACAATCACCGAGACAGCAATGGGAATGCGATTAAAGCGTTTCGTTGGCGCTACTGTGCCTGCCCGCCCTGGAGGATGATGGCAGTCCTCGTCACGACGATGTTCCTGATGTCCTTCCTCTCCATCCTCAGTCTGATCTTCGGATACTCGCCGGTCGTCTTCCTACCCACGTCCTCTATGATTATCCAGCGGTTGTTTATCCTCCTCAGGAGGTCGCCGTTCGAGCTGTAGAACTCCACGAACCCCATCGGCGCTTTCTGGTTCTCTTCCTTGTTCGCAAGGTGATAGGCGTAGGTGAGATAGGCGAAATCCTGGGGCACTGCGGCCGCTTCCGCGTCCGGCGCCGGTTTGAACGTCACGGTTATGCTGCCCGAAGGGTCTACAGAGAAACCCTCGAGCTCACTGGCGAAGAACCGTTCGCGGACGTGCCAGAACGCCCTCCCCTGAGTGTCCTTCCACTGGTACTGGGCGGCCGACCCGCGGGTCATGGTTATGGTCTTCGCGAAGTAGGATCCCACGCCCTTGTTGGTCTCGTCGTAGAACTGGATGAACCAGAGTTTCTTCCCTGTGTCGAACCCCAGGTCGGCGTACTCCCAGAACTGCATGGACGCGCTCGCGGCCGGTTTGGCTGCCTTGGCTGGCTCGGTCACACCGCCGGCTCAGGCATGAGTTGTAAAAAAGCTAGACGGAATCCTTAGCACTCCGGAGGAGGCGGTTCATCACAGACCGGAGGGGCCTCCTCGGCGGCACACGAGCTCAGGCAGACGTTGTCCGTCTGGCTGGGAGTGTCGCAAGTCGACGAACACGCTGGAGGGCATTCCGACCCGCCGCAGGTTGGCTGGCAGGACTGCCCGCAAGGCTGACATCCTAGACCACCCGTGGTCGATTCGCAGCATGCAATGGCCGGGACGGTGCAGCAAGAGTCACAGCACGTCGGCGAGACCAGGCAGGCGGGCGCGGGGCAGGGAGGTCCGCAGCCCAATCCCGCGCATGGGCAGCAGCAACAACAAGTTGATTCCTCTTTTTGGCATTGCTGGCAGGGCTGACACTGGGACTGGCACCCCCCGCACTGCTGGCACGATGCGCACGCTCCGGTTGTCCCGGACTCACAGCACAGATTGCAGGCACCACCGCTCGAGGGCTGGCAGCACGTTGTCTGACACGCCCCTCCAGGCTCACAGCAAGGCGCGGCCCCGGATTGGCAAGCAGCCTCGCAAATGGGAGCACAAACGCCTCCAGCGGATTCGCAGCAGGGTGGCGCGCAGACACCGGTACAGGTTGATTC
>CAZAMW010000129.1:0-4822 GCA_964486265.1 uncultured Nitrosopumilales archaeon
CAACCATCTGCATAACGTAATATTTATGCGTTCGGCGTCCACACGAGCGACGAGGAGCGAGTTGCCATCGAGCAAGAAGACGAGCCTCCAGCCCGTCTTCAGGTTATCTCTGGAGGAGGACAAGCACGTGGTCCTGGACCAGAAGGACGCGCTGCTGCTCCGAAGGGTCTCCGAGACCAACTCGCTCACAGAAGGCGCGAAAATGGCGGGGATGTCGTACAGGAGCGCATGGGACAGAGTCCAGGCCATTCAGGCGGGCCTTGGCGTGAAAATCGTCGAGACCAAGGTCGGAGGGGCGAGCGGCGGCGGTGCCAGGCTGACGCCTGAGGGCGTGTCGCTGTTGCACGAGTTCCGCAGGGTCAGGAAATATCTATTTAACGCGCTCGAGGACAGGGACTATATGGCCCACGCAAGCTACAAGCTTAGCGCCAGGAACAAGCTCAAGGCCAGGATTACGAAGGTGGAGAAGGGGCCGATAACAGCGTCGGTAAAGCTGGCCATTACAATGCCGGCGACAATGACGGCGATAATCTCCAAGGAGGCGGTCGAGGACCTCGAGCTGAAGGCCGGAGACGAAGTGGACGCGATAATAAAGTCCACCGAGGTCATCATAGCGAAGGAGACCTGACGGCTCCAACGCGCCGTAGACTTACTTCAGAGCCGCGTCGATCTTCTGTTTGTACATGGCCGCGGGCCCGGCGCCGATAGTCGTCGACGCGACCTTCCCGTCCTTGAAGACCATCACGGTGGGGATACTCATTATGCCGAACCTCTGTGCGAGCTCGGGATTGTCGTCCGTGTTCACCTTTACGAACTTGACCCTACTTGTGTAATCCTTGGAGAGCGACTCGATAATCGGCGAGACCATCCTGCAGGGTCCGCACCAATCTGCGTAGAAGTCCACCACCGTGGGCAGGCCCGACTGAATCACTTCCTTCTCGAAATCCTTGCCCTGTAGTTGAACAACGGCACTACCTTCCAAATCGCTCACTCAAAAATCCCAGATTTGACGTATTTACGCTTTGTTCCGCTTGTCCCTAATCAGGGCTCGAACCTCGCGGCGGCTTCCTTGTCGTGCTTCTTCAGCTCGAGAAGCACCGCCTCCTTGTCGGGTCCTGAAGAGACGCTCCTGTAGACCAGGCCCTTCACGGCACCGCCCTCGCGCAGCGTGTCGATGTACCATCCGCACACCAACCATTCGTGCGGGTTCTTCTTGCTCCTGAGTATCGTTATCGCGTCGTGGGGAGAAGGATGGTAAACGTGGAACGGGATGTTCTCGTACTCGGCCTTGGCCTGCATTGAGACCAGATGGGCGCCCTCAGGAATCGACCCGAGACCTCCTGAGACGAACCTCCGGTTCGGCGCACTGCTACCATAGGCTGAACCCATTGTCACGACCCGGCTGCCCGTCGGAAGTTCTAAACCTTCCGAATCACCCTGACAGCCCGAGCTTCGCACACACCTGATTGAAGATCTCGATGTGCGCCTCGAACCAAGGGGTGAGCGAGTACACGGTGCCGTACTTCTCACCAGTCGTGGCGAGGAGAGAGTTGTTCATCAGGATGCGGATGTGGTGCTGTACCGCCTTGTACTGCAGGTTCAGGTGCCCAGCGAGCTGATTCATGTTGCTCGGCTTCTCCCGTATCCGACGAATTATCCGGGCCCGATTCTCTCCGCCGCGGCTGCCTCCCAGCAGGAAGAAGAGCAACCTGCGAAGGTCGGGGTCGTCGGACATTCGTGCTGAACTATGCCGAACGGTATTTATCGATTGAGAAGTTTAGTTGGAAAAAGAGTTAAACCAGCGCAAAGTTGCACGAGAATTGCATGGAGCTGCTGATCCTGGTCGCGACGCTCTTCGCGTCCTTCAACGTCATCCTCCTGGTCGGGCTCATCTATCTCTACGCGAGGATCGTTGCGAAGACGCGGGCGGGATACTCCATCGGGCTGCTGGTGTTCGCGGTGCTCCTCCTGCTGCACAATGCCGTGACTGTCTTCGGCTACGCCTTCATGGGTGGCTTCTTCGGAGACCAGCTGTATCCGTTCCTGGTCGGTATCACCGTCTGCGAGTTCGGCGGTCTTGTCGCCCTGCTGAAGGTAACGGTTTAGATACCCGAGGGAGTTCTTGGTTCCTCCATGAAAGGCTCTGCTCCCGTTGGAGTCCTGCTCATACTGGTCGGGCTGCTGACTGTCCCACTGTTCAAGGAGACGGTAAGCCGGCTTCTCCTGTTCACGATATTCGCTGGGGCAGCGGCCATCTTCGTCGTGTTCGTCGTTGGAGGGGTCTTCTTGGTCGCGCTCAGGGGCGCTGCCTAGTCCGCTCAGGCTAGCAGCTCGCGTCTCAGGTCGGCGGCGCACTTCTCCACGATTGATTCACCGAAGTCCCAGGGCAGACCAGCCTCCCGGAAAAGTTCGGGTAGAGGCTTCGAGGAACCCAGCGAAAGGGCGCTCTTGTACGCCTCGACGGTGTCCTTGGGGTTGTCCTTGTACCTCGACCAGATGCCGAGGGCGCCTAGCTGCGCGACGCCGTACTCGAAGTAGTAGAACGGGATAAGGAAGATGTGCAGCTGTCTGTGCCAGTATGACTTTCTTATGTCCTCAAGGCCGGCCCAGTTGTCCCCAAGGTTGAACCTCGAATCCGTTCTCATCCAGGCTTGGCGTCTCTCGGACAGTGTGTGTCCGGGATGCGTATAGACCCAGTGCTGGAACGCGTCGATGGTGGCTATCCAGGGGAGCAAAACGGATATCGACCTGAGGTGGTCGCGTATTGACCTGCGCGCGTCCTCGGCACCGTAGAAGGCCCCCTCGATGTGGCTGCTCGCCATGAGCTCCATGCTCATGGAAGCGACCTCCGCCATCTCCGACGGGAGATTGTCACCGCGATAGAGATAGGGAAGCTGCTTCCCACGCATCTCGAAGACGTGGAAGGCGTGGCCGGACTCGTGGAGCAACGTCCACATGTCCTGGTCGCGTCCGACCGCGTTCATGAAGGTGAAAGGGAGCATGTGGTCTGAGAGCTCTGCGTTGTAGCCTCCCGGAGCCTTCCCGGGCCTGCTCGCGAGGTCGAAGAGGTCGAGGTCCACCATCATCTGGAAGTTTTCGCCGAAGGTGTGGTCGACCTTCGTCAGGGTATCGCGGCCCTTGCGGACCAAGTCCTCCGTGCTGCTGAACGGCCTGAGCGGGGGTCGCCCCTCCGCATCTACGGCCATGTCCCAGGGGCGGAGCTCCTCGAGCTTCATCGCCTCCAGCCTGCGCTTCTGGACATCCCTGACGAGGGGCACAATGTGCTTCTCGACGGCTTCGTGGAACCGGTAGCAGTCGGCGGGAGCGTAGTCGAACCTCTCGCGGTCCAGGAAGCTGTAATCCCTGTAGTTCTCGAAACCTGCGTTCTTGGCTATCTGGCTCCTTATCCTTACCATCTCCTCGTAGACTCCGTCGAGCTTGGACTCGTCCGCCAGCCGGCGGGTCTGGATGAGGCGCCAGGCGTCCTCCCGCTTCTTCCTGTCCTGCTCCTCGAGATAGAGCCCCATCTCGCTCATGGTCCGCGTGCGGCCTTCATACTGGACCGTCATCGCCCCGGTGATGCCCTCGAACTGCTGGCCGAGTTTCTCGTCCTCCTTCTCGAGCTCCACGTTCTCCTCGCGGAAGAGGGCGATGTGGTTCTGGACGCGCTTCTTCATCATCTGGTACTCGGCATCGGGGAGCTCCCTGGTGAACGGCGAATTGGCGAACTTCAGGTTCAGGTTGAACTCAGCGCGCTTGGCCATCGGCGCCACCCCCTCGACGAACGTGAGGTAGGCGGTCCTGAAAGACTCATTGTCGGTCTGCTCCGTCATCCGGATATAGCGCACGGCGCCGGCCTCCGAGAGCACCCCGAGCAGCTCCGAGTAGTCCTGGAGCCAGGCCTCGAGGTCGTTCTTTGAGCCGACCCGCCTGTTCTCAAGTTCATTGAAGAGGCGCTCACCCTGGGTCCAGTCGCCCATGTCGACCTGGGATGGAACGAACCTTCTCTCACGGCCCGGCGGAAGCATCTGCGGATTGAGGACCATGGCCGGTGATTCGCCCGTCGAGGTTGCTAAAATGTCTCTCGCTTGGTCGGCGAATCGCAGCAGACCGACGAAGCTGCGCAAAAACGCTTATCTCAAATCACCGGTCGCTGCGGACGGATGAAGATAGACCACGTCTCGGTTGGAGGCAGGGACCTTCACAGGCTCGAGGAGGCATTTGCAGACGCGGGGATGAGGACCGATTACGGTGGGCCGCACTCCAGCGGGCTGACCAAGATGTCTCTGCTGGGTTTCAGGGACGGCTCTTACATAGAGCTCATCTCCCCCACGCGGCCCGATTCTAGGCCTGATATCTGGAGGAAGCAGATAGAGGAGGACGGTGGTCCGTGCGCGTGGGCCATTGAGGTGGACGACATAGGCGCAGAGGTGGCTGCCGCGAAGGGCGCGGGGATCCCTGCGACCGGCCCGGACGATTACAGCAGGACCCGCCCCGACGGCGTGGTGGTGAGATGGAAGCTGGGTTTTCTGGGTGGTGACGAGCCGGGAGCGGTCCTGCCGTTCCTGATAAAGGACATCACCCCCCGGGAGTACCGCGTGAAGCCCTCGGCCAGCGTTTCGGGAGGCGACAGCGTCTTGAGAGGGGTCACGACGGTGGTTATAGGCGTCCCGGACATCCCGGCTACATCCAAGGTCTTCAGGAGGCTCTACGGACGGTACGGCTGGGGAGAGCCACAGGTCAGGAAGGACCTGTGGGAAGGGGTGGAGTTAGCGCGCTTCGCGGGAGCGCCGGTCGCCCTAGCGGCTCCCCTGGGCAAGGG
>CAZAMW010000130.1:0-4781 GCA_964486265.1 uncultured Nitrosopumilales archaeon
CGTAGACGACCGTGACCCCGATGGCGATGAGGAACGCGAACTCGTGCACCCTCCAGTTGTACTGCAGTGTCGGCGCGAAAATCGGCTGGAGGACGACCACGAAGAGAAGCGTGGTCAGGACAAGCGTCCCGTAGATGGCCGCGAAGGCGTGCCACCAGTAGCTGCTCATCCGCCCGAGCGAGCGGGTGTCCTGTCTCCGCAGCCGCAACAGGCCGAAGAGTGCCAGACAGAACACAACTGACTGACCGGCGATGGCTATCCCAGACGAGCCGGCGCCCACCACGCCGGCGTTATCGAAGTACCTGTCCCAGACAACACCCGCAGTCACGCCTACGATGACGCTGGACGAAAGGAAGAACAAGGAAACGCTCCTTCTCTGGGAGACCGGGGTCCCGAACAGGACGGGTGTGAACAACATGACGAGGCCGAGCAGTCCCGCGACCGTCCAAGGGGTATCGAAGACGACCACCGCGAGCACGGGCCCGAGGGGGTTGGAGTTGAAGTACGACAGGACCTCGTCCCTGCCCGGGACGAGCGTGAGCACGTTGAGGACAGATATGAGCGAGAACCCCGCGATGACCCAGTAGAGCCCTGATGAACTGACGTCGGGAAGGTATCGTCGGAGGTCCATCGAAGCCGGTCCGGCCTGATTCTAGTCAACCATTAAATATATCAAGGAGGCGGGTACGCCGATAAGCTTCCGATGAACATCAAGGATCTTCGCGACGGCATGCGAACTGTCGAGGTTGAAGGCGAGATAGTTGACGTCTCCTCCCCAAGGGAAGTCACTCTCAGGACAGGTGGTCAGGCTCGCGTGGCCGATGCGACACTAAGGGACGAAAGCGGCTCGATAAAGCTCTCGTTGTGGGACGCACAGATCGATTCGGTGAGCAAGGGTGTCAAGGTCAAGGTCTCCAACGGCTACATCAACACGTTCAGGGGAGAGAGGCAGCTCAATGTCGGGCGCTACGGAAAGCTCGAGCTGATCGAAGGCTAGACGTAACCTCCCGCAGTCGAGCACCGATAGGCGTATCTTCATCCACGCATCCTGGTGCGCAGTTTGGGCAGGGCTGGAACGACCTACCGCCGGCTGAGGGCGTCATTCACCGACAAGCCGACGAACTTCGGGTGGATAATCGAGGGGAAGCTCGCAGCCTCGGGGCTGCCTTCGTCAGCCGCCCAGGTGCGGTGGCTTGAAAAGCAGGGGGTCGACGCCATCCTTCCGCTGAGAGAGGTGCCTCTTCCAGAGGACTTCTTCGAGGGCACGAGCGTCACCTCCATACACGTCCGCATGGAAGACCACGCCCCGATCACGCAGGAGTCCCTCTCCAGGGCCGTGGCTCACGTCAGGGGGCAGGTCGAGAAGGGCAACGCTGTGCTGGTCCACTGCCTTGCGGGGCAGGGCAGGACGGGGAGCGTCGTCGCCGCCTACCTAGTAGAGTTCGAGGACAAAGAACCCGAGGAGGCTATAGCAAAGCTGCGGAAGGAAAGACCCGGCTCTGTCGAGCGCTCGCAAGAGAGCTCTGTCCACGAATACGCCCGAAGCGTCAAAGAAAGGAAGAAATCGCGGTAAAGAAGAACCACACGCCGAAGGCAAGGAGTACTACCCCCGACGCGTAGGCTATGTACGGATAGACCTCGCGGTAGCGTCTCAGCCCCGCGCGCAGGAGCGAGGAGTAGACTAGGGTCCAGGCCAGTATCCCCCCGAAGAACCCAAGCACTATGCTCAACCCGAACGTCGAGACCATCCCTATACCCACCGTCACCCACCAGGCCAGCTGGAAGGGGTTCGACAGGCCTATCGTAAGACCGAGGACGTAGGGGCGGCCGTTCCTCTTCTCTTCCCGGGGCTCACGCCTTGCGTTCCTCAGGGTCGCGTATGCCAGATAGAACATGAACAACCCTCCCACCACAAAGAGAGCATCGCGGACCTCTCCCGACGCCACCAGCGCAGTGACGCCGTAGTATGTCAGGAGGAAGAAGATGGCATCGGCGGTCGTCGCGCCGAGCAGGGTAGACCAGCCAGCGAACCAAGACCTTGTCACCTGATAGGCGGCCGCAGCATTCACTGGTCCAGGCGGTGCGGCGATGGAGATGCCCAGAAAGATGCCAGTCGCTAATATCTGCCAGCTCTCCAGCAACGGTCTCCCGCGCCGGTGCGGAGGTATAACCTTTGGCGCCCATTCGAAACGCTTAAGACGTTCTCGGGGAAATCCGTCCTCTAACGGCGGTGAAGCTCGCCATAACCGCTCGCAGCGATGTGTGAGCCAATAGCTTCTACCAAAACAAGAAAACGCGAGCGGTCAACAATTGAAGTGGGACATACTCTATCTGTTCGCAGGGGCGGCAGTGGCAGTTGTACTACGGTACAAGATCACGAGCGACCCCCTCTTCTTCGGAAGCCTCCCTCTATCCGTCCTCATCGTCAACATAATCGGCAGTTTCATCCTCGGGCTCAGCTCGACGGCAACGCAGAGCTTCGGGCTGGACCAGCGCTACACCCTCCTCATCGGCATAGGCTTCTGTGGCACTTTCACGACCATGTCAACCTTCGCCCTCGAGAGCGTGAACCTCCTCTCGGCCGGAAAGACATTAATCGCAGCAGCGGACGTTTTCCTCAATGTCGGCGCGTCGATGCTCGCGATTCTTGCAGGAAGGGCGGTCATCCTGGCCATCGCCGGGTTCGTGTAGGCGACCATTGAATGAAGACGGGTGATCCCCCGATGAGGAAGCTGCTGAAGCTCACCGTCCGGGTGAGGTCCAGGGACGAACACGAGGGCAGGCCGATCTCGGACCTGCTCGTCTCTCTCTACAAGGAGCACGGGATCTCCGGCGCCACGGTCCTTCAAGGTGTGAGAGGCTACGGGAAGCACGGCGCATCCCGGGTCGACGTCCTAGGCCTCTCGCTCAACCTTCCGCTAGTGATAGAGACTGTTGACGAGGAGCAGAAGATACGGCTGATCCTCGAGGAGGTGAAGAGGATAGTCGGCCGCAACGGCCTGACCACGGTCGAGATGGTCGAGGCTCTGTAACCCTCCAGACCCGGCCGCTCAGATTTCGCCGAGCTTCTTCATGTCGGCGAACGACGCCTCGACGGCCTGCTCGAAGAGAGCCATCTCGGCCTCGCGCATCGGGAGGGACGCGAATGCCGAATGGAAGGCCGGCATGCTCACCCCGTGAAGCAGCAAGAGGGCATCCAGCACCCTGCCCTTCTTCTCGTCGGAGCTGCGCGCGGTCTCGACGTTCGTCACCTTCTCCTTGGAAAAGTGCATGAAGAAGATGGACCCGATACCAGTCATCGAGTGCGGCACGCCGTACTCGGTCGCCACCGCGTCGAGCGCCCTCGAGGCCTCGCTGCCCAGCCGCGCCAGGTGCTCGTAAGCATCGGGTGTCAGGAGTTCAAGGGTCGCCAGGCCCGCGGCCATCGAGACGGGATGCGCGTTGAACGTCCCCGCCTGGGGCAACCTGGGCTTGCCCACGTTCGGGAACTCTGCCTTGGTGTACTCGTATTCCTTCATCAGCATGTCAGTCCCGAGGAAGGCACCCACCGGGAACCCTCCACCTATTATCTTCCCCAGCGCTACGCCATCCGGTTCTATCCGCATCAGCTCGCTTATCCCTCCCCTCGCGACCCTGAAACCCGTGACTACCTCGTCCATGATGAAAGGGACATCGGCCTTCTCCGTCTCTTCTCTCACGGTCTTGATGAAGGACCTGGTCGGTGGGACCGAGCCCGCCTGCCCCAGGACGGCCTCCATGACCACTGCGCCGACCTCGCCCTTGTCCCTCCTGAACGCTGTGACGAACGACTCCTCGTCGTTGTATCCGTACCGGGTCACAGTCGAAAGATACGACTTGGGGATTCCCGGGCTCGACGTGACGATGTCGTGGCTGCCGTGATAGGCCCCCGTCGACAGCATTATGCGGTCCTTCCCCGTCGCCGCCCTTGCTGCCCTGATCAGCTTCATCGTGGCTTCAGACCCGGACGGAGTGAACAGCACCCGATCCCCGACCGGGAATGCATCCTTGATACACTCGGCGAGCCTGACCTCGAGTTCGGTAGGTCCGCCGCACCAAAACGCGTCGACTTGCGCCTCCACCGCCTTCTCCACCCCAGGATGTCTGTGGCCGAGGACGAGCGGTCCCATGTTGTTCGTAAAGTCCAGATACTTGTTTCCATCCACGTCCCAGACGTACGGACCCGCGCCCTTCTTCATGTAGAGAGGGTACGGTGCGTAGTAGAACGGTGCACGGGTGCTCCCGCTCGGGATCGCACCTTTTGCTCTCTCGAATAGCTTCCTAGAAGAGACCGTCCTGTCCAGAAACTCTTGCATGCGGTCCTCGGTCATCTGGGTGGAGACCAAACGAAATGTTACCGAGGACAAACTCGGGCCGATTCTATATCTGTCTTGCTGTCCGTTGCAAAGTATATTGAAGAGAGCGTGGCCGTCGTCAAGACCGAGATGAGTCGCAAGAACTCGCGTGAGGGCACCGATGAGCCGCGCTTCCTGAGATGGACGGACGTCCCAGAAGAGCGGGTCAACAAGGACATGACGAGGAAGCTCGCGGTCGGGGAGAGGGAGATGGTCGGGCTCATCTCTTTCAAGAAGGGGGCGTTCGTACCTGCCCACAAGCACCTCAGCGAACAGATAACGTACGTCCTCAAGGGCTCGATGAGCTTCACCATAGGTGGCAAGAAGTACTCCGTCAAGGCGGGCGAGGTCCTCGTCATACCCTCCAACGTGGCGCACGAGGCGACCGTCCTGGAAGATACCCAGGAG
>CAZAMW010000131.1:0-4674 GCA_964486265.1 uncultured Nitrosopumilales archaeon
TCGACGGCGCCCTTGACGACTATGCGTTCATGGCGGCCGCCCTGTTGGACATGTATGAGACGACGTTCGATGCTTCGTGGCTCAGGGGAAGCATCAGGCTGAGTGAGAAGATGCTCGAGCTCTTCTGGGACTCATCGTCGGGAGGGTTCATGAGCTCCTCGAGCAACCTGCTCCTGAAGGTCAAAGAGGGATACGACGGCCCTATGCCTTCGGGGAACGCCGTTGCGGCACTGACTCTGCTCCGTCTGGCCGAACTGACGGGAAGGGAAGAGTTCAAACTCAGGTCAGAATCTACCATGAAGGTCTTCGTAGACGTCATGGAATCCTCTCCGTTCTCGCACACGTACATGATGTGCGCTCTCGACTTCTGGTTCGGCTCTAGAGAAATCGTCGTCGCTGGCAAGGAGGACGACCCCCGGATGCGGCAGATGCTCCTCGAGATCCGGAAGAGGTACCTTCCCGACAGGGTCCTCGCGGCAGCCGACGAGAGCGTCCCCGAGATCTCCTCGCTGACGCAGGGTAAGTACAGCATCGGCGGAAGCCCGACCGTATTCATATGTCAGAACTTCGCCTGCCAGAGCCCGATAACTCAGCTACAGCCGCTCCTCGTGGAACTGGATGCTTGAGGTGAATTGCGTTGAAGGCGACCGTGCTCGTAGACCCTGAGAGGCCGAAGGCGAGGAAGGAGGACGTCCTGCGGATGCTGACAAGGGCCGGCATAGGCATCTCAGACAGGCACCCGGATTTCGGAGTCGTCGTAGGGGGTGACGGAATCTTCAGCCACTACGGGCGTCTGACCTCTTTTCCTCTGTTCTTCGTGAGTGTCCACTCCCGCGAGAGCACCGCTTCAAAGGGATACCTCGCCGAGGTGAACCTCGACGGTCTGCCATCTGCACTCGAAGAGGTCAGTCGGGGAAACTACGACGAGGTCCAGTACAAGAAAATGCGTGTGTCGATAAACGGCTCCGAGAGGGGAGACGTCTTCACCGACGTGTATCTCGAGAAGGGAGCCGACAGCAACTGTCTGCGATATCGTCTTGAGGCGAAGGGGAGGGGCGCCGACTTCGAGGAGTCCGCCATCGCCAACGGCGTCATCATCTGCACCAGCGCCGGCTCGACTGGCTACTATTCGTACGTCGACAAGCTGCAGGACGGGGGAAGCTTTGAAGCCGACCGATTCACTCGGATACCTCTTGACGAGGTGGGTGTCTGCCACATCGCGCCCGTCTACACAAGACGCGAAGGAACAGCTAAGACTCCCCTACGCTACACGGTCCCATGGGGCACCAAACTGAGGCTCACCTTGACACGGGACGCCGACGGCCACCTCTTCGGCCTGACGGGGTCTAGGAAGGGAATACGTGTGAAGGTCGGCGACTACATAGACCTGGCACCTAGCCACGGCAGGACTAATGTACTGAAGCTGCGACGGCGCGTCTAGTCATCTTCTCGAGAAGCTCCACCAGTGCAGTCCCTTCCGAGACGACCGGGCTGGCTTCGACGTTAACCTCGATGCTCTCCTGGTCTTTCAGACCGTTACCGGTCGCTACGCAGACCACGATTGCGTCCTTCTCGAGCCTGCTACCTATCTCCTTCATCGCCGCAATGGGCGTCGCGCTCGCCGGCTCTACGAATATCCCTTCCTTGGATGCCAGCATCTTTCTCGCCGCGGTGATCTGCTCGTCCGAGACCGTCAGGGCCATGCCTTCGGACTCCTTTAGGGCTGCCAGGGCCTTCTTCCAGGAAGCGGGATTGCCGATGCGTATCGCCGAAGCAATTGTCTGGGGACTGTGTACAGCTGTGATCTTCTCACTTCCTTTCCAGAATGCCCTTGCTATCGGCGAGGCGCCTTCCGCCTGGACTCCGACCATGCGCGGCGTCTTGTTCGTGATACCGCTCTCCTTCAGCTCCTTGAACCCCTTCCATATCGCGCTAATGTTGCCAGCATTTCCAACGGGGAGGACGACGTAATCCGGTACGACGGAACCCAGCTGCTCGTAGACCTCGAACGCCAGCGTCTTCTGACCCTCGAGTCTGTAGGGGTTGACCGAGTTCATGACTGCGAAGTCCGAGAGCTTAGCGACAGATTCCAGGAGCATCTCCAGCGCGTCATCGAACGTCCCGTCTACCCTCACTATCGTCGCCCCGTAGACTATGGCCTGGACCATCTTTCCCGCGGCCACCTTCCCCGAGGGCACTATGATCGCCGCCATCTTTCCGGCCCTCGCAGCATAGGCCGACATCGAAGCCGAGGTGTTTCCTGTGGAAGCACAGACCAGTCCCCGGACACCCGATTGTATCGCCCTAGTCACGGCGACCGTCATCCCTCTGTCCTTGAACGAGCCGGTCGGATTCTGGCCCTCGTTCTTGACGTAGAGGTTCCTCGAACCCGTCTCTGCGGCGAGGTTCCACGTCCTCACGAGTGGCGTACCTCCTTCGTTGAGCGAAACGGGCTTGACGTCCTGTCCGAAGGGGAGCAGTGCCCTGAATCTCCAGATTCCTTCACCGGTCCTTCCGAAGAGCTCTCCTTTCGACAACGCGCCTTTCGCATGGACCGCCTGCAGCAACCCGCCGCAATTGGGGCACGAGTATCCGACCGGGTCAGCTTCGAAGACCATGCCGCAGTCGATGCAGCTCAGGATCCAACCCTCGGCGACCTTCATACCGCAACCGCTCCTTGTCCTGGAACGGTGATGAAGCCGCTGGACTCCACTCCCTCGCTTCCGAATGCCTCTGTCATGCTGTCTAGCACGTCTCGGGGTCTGCGCTTGCTGCTGTCGACCACCGCGAGCATCGACGGCCCGGCCCCGCTGATGCACACTCCGGCCGCTCCCGCATCTACCGCTGACTTTCTGACTGAATTGTAACCCGGGATGAATTTCTTCCGGACCGCTTCTACCACTTTATCGCTCATTCCTGCACCTATCATCGAGATGTTTCTCCTAGCAAAACCTGAGACTATCAGGCTGGCGTTGGACACGGTCGAGACCATCATGCCGAGAGGGACGCTCGACGGCAGAACGGACCTCGCATATTCTGTCTTCCGTTCAGGGAGGGTTATCCTGGGGGTGGCCATGCAGAGACCCATATCCTCCGGAGGGTCGTAGCTTATGGCGGCTGGCCTCTCCGAGACATTCACGACGACAAAGCCGCCGAGTATTGACGCGGAGACGTTGTCGTAGTGCGCCGTACCTGAGGTCAACTGCTCGCCCTTCCCCGCGTAGAAGATCATGTCGTCCCCGGTCATCCCGAGCCGGAACAGCCGATTCATTGCAAACGCCGCAGCAGCCGCTGACGCGCCACTGCTCCCCATCCCCTGCCCGATAGGGACACCCTTCGAGATTTCGAGCGAGATCCTGTGTTTAATATTGAAGTCCTTACCGATCGCCAGGCAGACCGCACCAGCCCCGTTCCTGGTGGCCGACGAAGGTGTCATGACGCCCCTTATCCGGTCGATTACGACCGAGAGATGGCTCGCCTTCTCTGAACTTAGGCTCACCCTATCGCGTGGAGTGTCGAGCGCGAGTGCAAAGACATCGAACCCCGGTCCTAGGTTTGCCGATGAGGCCGAGGCCTCGACTGTTACCTTCAATGTCTTGACGCATCGCCGTTAAGCGCGATTATTATATCATTATCGCGAAACCACACTCGCGCAGACAAACGCTTTTAGCGCTGTCAGAATCTGTTTTAGAAATCCTTTGGCGATAGAGAACAAGCTACAGCCACGAGAGTATCAAAGGAAGATAGCCGAGACGGCCTCGCCGGACAACACGCTGGTCGTGCTGCCCACCGGACTCGGCAAGACGATGGTAGCGATGATGGTCGCCAGGGCCCGTCTGGAAAAGTTCCCCAAGGGCAAGGTCGTCGTACTCGCACCGACGAAACCCCTCGCGCAGCAGCATTACGACACGTTCAGAGAGATGATGGACCTCTCCGCCGGGGACGCTTCCCTCATGACGGGGGAGACCAACCCCGAAGAGCGCAGCTATCTCTGGCGCAGGTCGAGGTTCGTCTTTGCAACTCCCCAGACCGTCCGCAACGACCTGAAACGAGGGAGGATCGAGCTGAATGACACCGTTCTGCTCGTCTTCGACGAGGCACACAGATCCGTCAAGGACTACTCATACACGGAGCTCGCCTCTCTGTACAAGGACCATGGATGGACGCCGCTCATACTCGGCCTCACAGCGTCCCCTGGAGGGTCCAAGGAGAAGGTAGCAGAGATAGTGAAGAACCTCTTCATAGGGAAGGTCGAAGCCAGGACCGAAGAGGACGAGGACGTGCGGCCCTACGTCGAGCAGACGAAGCTCGAGGGAGTCAAGGTTCCTCTGCCCGAGGAATACTCGACGCTCCTGAACGCTCTGAGGGTCATCTACAACGAGAAGGTGAACCGGCTGGTCGAAGGAGGCTTCATACCCAAGAACCGCCTTTCGAAGAAGATTCTCCTGCAGGCGCGTGGTACCATCGTCTCCCGTCTCAAGAGTGCAGAGGCCAGCGGGTCCGGCAAGGGATACATCTTCGGTGCGCTCATCAGCCAAGCGCAGGCTATAACGATAGTACATGCCATAGAACTGCTCGAGACCCAGGGACTCGCCGTCCTGGAGAAGTACCTGGTACGCTTGAGAGAGAGACCCGAGCAGGGCAAGTCTGCACAGGCTCTCCTAAAGGACCCTC
>CAZAMW010000132.1:0-1155 GCA_964486265.1 uncultured Nitrosopumilales archaeon
AACTGAGGCTCGGCTGGATAGAGGCCGACGACAAGGACCACTACGGCAACAAGGTCGTGAAGTTCGCAGGGCAGATGCTCGCGGACCTGTTCAGGACGTCCTTCCGCAATCTCGTCAGGGACATGAAATACCAGCTCGAAAGGGCCGGCCAGAAGAGGGGCGGAAACGTCGTAGGAGCCGCGATCAGGACAGGAATCATCACTGACAAGCTCAACAATGCGATAGCGACGGGCAACTGGGGGAGAGGAAAGGTCGGAGTGACCCAGCTCCTCGACAGGACCAACTACCTCAGCACCCTGAGTCACCTTAGGCGCGTCCAATCACCCCTCAGCAGGTCTCAGCCCAACTTCGAAGCTAGAGACCTCCATGCTACGCACTTCGGCAGGATCTGTCCCTCAGAGACTCCCGAGGGCGTGAACTGCGGCCTCGTCAAGAACCTGGCGCTCTCGGCCACGATCTCGGTCTCCGTTCCACCCTCGGAGGTAGAGGAGAGGCTCTGGGAGCTCGGGGCCAAGCCCATGCGCGAGATCCCGGAGAAGCTCGCCCTCGAGGGCTGCAAGATATTCATGGACGGGCGCTTCATCGGCTACGTCGATGACGGTGAGCGTCTCGCCAAGGCATTCAGGAAGTTGAGAAGGGAGGGCCAGATCAATCCGAGTGCCAGCGTACTCTACTACGCTCCGCTGAGCAAGAAGGGCTACGCGAGGCTCTACGTCAGCCTCAGTGCAGGCAGGGTCATGCGCCCTCTGATCGTGGCCGACAACGGCCGACCGCTCCTGACGCAGGAGATGATAACCAAGGTCTCTGCGGGCGAACTCACCTGGAGAGACCTCGTCGAGAAGGGCATCGTCGAACTGATCGACGCGAACGAGGAAGAGAACTGCCTCCTCGCCATGTCGCCCGAGGAGGTGACCTCGCGGCACACGCACCTCGAGCTCGACCCAGGGGCAATGGTCGGCATAGCGGCATCGATCATCCCGTACCCCGAGCACAACCAGTCGCCGAGGAACACCTACGAGTCGGCGATGGCGAAGCAGTCGCTCGGCTTCTCGACACCGACCTACCCGCTCTCGACCTTCGTCAGACAGCATCTGCTGGTTAACCCGCAGTCACCGATGGTCAAGACCAAGTCCACCGAGCTGCTCAACATCACCG
>CAZAMW010000132.1:1165-4653 GCA_964486265.1 uncultured Nitrosopumilales archaeon
CCCTTCGGTACCAACGCGGTGGTCGCCGTCCTCTCGTTCGAGGGCTACAACATAGAGGACGCCATAATCATGAACAAGTCCTCCATCGAGAGAGGCTTCGCACGCTCCTTCTTCTACAGACTCTACGAGGGTGAGTCAAAGCAGTACCTCGGAGGCATGCGCGACACGTTCGAGGTCCCATCCGCCGAGTCAAACATTCGAGGCTACAGGGGAGAGAAGTTCTACCGTCTCCTCGAAGGCGACGGCGTGGTGATGCACGAGTCCCAGGTGACCGGCGGAGACGTGGTCATCGGAAGGACGTCGCCACCGAGGTTCATGGAGGAGTACAAGGAGTTCGAGATCAAGGGGCCGTACCGGAGAGATACTTCGGTGGCGGTGAGACCGACCGAGACGGGAGTGGTAGACTCTGTCTTCATGACCGAGAACGTGGAGGGCGGAAAGATGTTCAAGGTCAGGGTAAGAGACATGCGCACCCCCGAGATAGGAGACAAGTTCGCGTCCAGGCACGGACAGAAGGGAGTCATCGGGCTCGTGGTCCCGCAGGAAGACATGCCGTACACGGCCGACGGGGTCGTCCCGGACGTCATAATCAACCCGCACGCGTTCCCGTCGAGAATGACCGTGGGGCAGTTCATCGAATCGATAGCTGGCAAGGCGGCTTCCCTCAGGGGTGTCCCGGCCGACGGCACCGGTTTCGCGGGAGAGAAGCCGGAAGAGCTGGAGAAGATCCTCGAGCAGCACGGCTTCGAGCCCACGGGCAGGGAGGTGCTCTACGATGGCAAGACCGGGAAGAAGTTCGCCGTCGACGTGTTCATCGGAGTGGTCTACTACCAGAAGCTTCACCACATGGTCGCGGACAAGATCCACGCGCGCGCTCGCGGTCAGGTCCAGATGCTCACGAAGCAGCCCACGGAAGGCAGGGCGCGCGGTGGCGGTCTCAGGTTCGGAGAGATGGAAAGAGACTGCCTCATCGCCTACGGCGCCTCGATGGTGCTGAAGGACAGGCTCCTCGACGAGGCTGACAAGACCGAGATAAACGTCTGCGAGAAGTGCGGGCTCATCGCCTACTACGACGCCAAGCAGCGCAAGTATGCGTGCAAGATAGACGGAGACCAGGCGAAGATATCCACCGTCGTCGTCGCGTACGCGTTCAAGCTGCTTCTGCAGGAGATGATGAGCCTGAACATCGCCCCGAGGCTGAGGCTGAAGGACGCGGTGTAGCGGTGAAATAGAATGGCAATGGAAGAAGCGCTCCGCGCGATACAGAAGATCGACTTCGCACTGCTCTCCCCGACCGAGATCAGGAAGTACTCGGTGGCAGAGATAACCCAGCCCGAGACCTACGACGAGGACGGCATGCCCGTCCAGGGAGGCCTCATGGACGGACGCCTCGGCACGCTCGAGCCGGGACAGAAGTGCGCTACGTGCGGCAACACAGCCTCGCGCTGCCCGGGACACTTCGGCCACATCGAGCTCGCGGAGCCCGTCCTCCACATGGCGTTCGTAAGCGACATCAACAAGATGATCCAGGCGACCTGCAGGACGTGCGGAAGGATACTCCTCCCGCAGCAGGAGCTGGACGCCTACCGCCAGAGGCTGAGCACTGCGTCACAGTTCACCCCTACGCTCAAGGAGGACGTCGCCAAGGAGATCCTGACCAAGGCGAAGAAGGTCAAGTTGTGCCCTCACTGCGGTAAGCAGCAGTACCAGATCGAGCTCACAAAGCCTACGATATTCCACGAGATCACCGAGGAAGGCGGAGCGACCAGGCTGCTACCCGGAGCGATAAGGGAAAGGCTGGAGAGGATAACCAACGAAGACCTCGAGATACTGAACTACAACCCCAAGGTCGCCCGACCTGAGTGGTTCGTTCTCCAGGTCCTCCCCGTGCCACCGCTGACCGTGAGGCCGTCGATCACGCTCGAGTCCGGCATCAGGTCGGAGGACGACCTCACCCACAAGATAGTCGACATACTCAGGGTGAACCAGAGGGTGAGAGAGGCGAAGGAGTCGGGAACCCCTCACCTTATCGTGCAGGACCTCGTGGACCTGCTCCACTACCACGTTACCACCTACTTCGACAACGAAGTCTCCGGCATCCCGCAGGCGCACCATCGCTCGGGAAGGCCTCTCAAGACGCTCAGCCAGAGGCTCAAGGGCAAGGAAGGGCGATTCAGGGGATCTCTGTCGGGCAAGAGGGTCGACTTCTCCAGCAGGACTGTCATCAGCCCGGACCCTTCTCTCGACATCAGCGAGGTCGGAATCCCCTTCGAGGTCGCGAAGAAGCTCACGATCCCGGAGAAAGTCTCCCAGTGGAACATCGAGAACCTGAAGACGCTCGTGATCAAGGGGCCGTTCGAACACCCCGGCGCCAACTACGTCATCCGGCCCGACGGCGTGAAGATAAGGCTGGACTTCGCCAGCGACAGGAAGGCGCTCGCCGACTCGATCGCACCGGGCTTCGTCGTCGAGAGACATCTCATGGACGGCGATGTCGTGCTCTTCAACAGGCAGCCTTCTCTCCACCGCATGTCGGTCATGGCCCACACGGTCAAGGTCCTCCCATTCCGTACCTTCAGGCTGCATCCGTCGGTCTGTCCGCCGTATAATGCGGACTTCGACGGAGACGAGATGAACCTGCACGTGCCGCAGAGCGAGGAATCGCGCTCCGAGGCGCTCATGCTGATGCGCGTCCAGGACCAGATACTTTCACCGAGGTACGGAGGTCCCATCATAGGCGCGATCAGAGACTTCCTCACCGGGGCCTACCTGCTCACAAGGGAGGAGACACTGCTCACCCCCGAGCAGTTTACGAACCTGGCGCTGGCCGGCTCCTTCGGAGGCGAGCTCCCAGAGCCCAAGGTGAAGGGTGCCAACCCCATGTACACGGGGAAGCAGCTCTTCTCGCTCTTCCTCCCAAAGGACCTCAACTTCGTCCTCACCTCCAAGTGGGGTAAGGCGAAGACCGGTGAGGCAAACGACGTCGTCATCAAGGACGGCGAGCTGGTCTCGGGAGTCATCGACAAGGCGGCTATCGGCGCAGAGGAGCCGGACAGTCTGCTGCACCGCATCGCAAAGGACTATGGCAACGACGAGGCCAGGCGCTTCCTCAACTCGATACTTGGCGTGCTCAAGGCATTCATCACCAGGCGAGGTTTCAGCTACGGATACAACGAGCTGGGCCTGTCGCCGGAAGCGGTCCAGAAGATAGCCGATACCCTGCAGGAGGCCTACGACGCGTGCACGGAGCTGATCAAGAAGTACAAGGCCGGCACGCTCCCGACGACCAGGGGGCTCTCCCCTGAGGGCTCTCTCGAGTTCTACATAGTGAACGAACTCTCAAAGGCGAGAGACAGGGCTGGGAGGGTGGCAGACAGGTCGTTCTCAACGGAGAACTCGGGAGTCATCATGGCCAGGACCGGCGCGAGGGGCTCGAGCCTCAACCTCGGGCAGATGACCGCGGCCCTCGGGCAGCAGTCGGTCAGGGG
>CAZAMW010000133.1:0-4612 GCA_964486265.1 uncultured Nitrosopumilales archaeon
GTTGTGTCGACCGATACGACCACGGAACGCCTTTCCAGGCCCGGGAGCATCTTCTTGATAGCCAGCGTCAGCATGAAGTCTCCAGTCTTTTTTTCCCCCCGGTCGTCCACGAGGACGAGCCTGTCTCCATCACAGTCGAACGCGAAGCCCGCATCCAACCCCTCCTTCATCACCGTCTCGCAGAGCAGACCCAGGCTGTCCACGGTTGGGTCGATGGTCCTGCTGAAGATCCCCGGCGTCCCCCCTATGACCTTCACGCGGCAGCCCACTCCGTCCAGGATGGACGGCGCGTGAGGGATTGCGGCCCCGCCGTTCAGGTCCACGACGACCGACACTCCCTCCCCGCTCCCCGCTCCCGCCCTCTCGACGAGTTCCCTATTGTAGGCGCTCTTGGCCCTGAACAGGACCCTGCCAGGGGCCCGACCGAAGACCTTCTGCTCCCTCCGTGACAGGACCTCGTCCAGCGCCTGCTGTGATATCCCCCTTCCGTTCACCAGAAACTTGAGGCCGTTCCATCCCGGCTCGTTGTGGGACGCAGTTATCATCACCGCCGGCGCTCCGACCAGCCTGCTCTCCCTGAACAATGCGGGCGTCGATATAACCCCATGGTCGATGACCCTGGATCCCGTCGCGATCAGTGCGCTGCAGACCGCGCGCCTCACCGTCTCGCCGGAACGACGCGTATCCCTCCCCACCAGATAGTCTGCCGACGGAGAGACCGCGGCGAAGCCCCCGACGTACCGCATCAGCTCCGTCAGCCCTAGGTCGTCGTTGATTATGCCTCTTATGCCACTTATCGATGCGACTACCATCTGCCCCGGCACCGAGTAAGGATTTCACCTGTAACAAGTGAACTGTTTTTGAGTTCCGGTCTTTTGATGCTCCGAGGTAGTTTTGACCACGTCTTGCCCCTCAAGGTTTTCAAGGCGAAGAGAAACATTTCTCTGGGAGAGTACAAGTTCACCCAGATATTCATCGGCGTAGAGAATTCGCCAACCCTTCTTAGGCTCTTCGGTTCGCAGAGGAGCATGCTGAAGACGATTCATCATCTCAAGCTAAGGATAGTGGACTCGGACTGGGGAATCTGGCTCGACCACAACACCGGTTCCGTGTGCATAGGGTCGAAATACCTCGTGTCGGCAAGGATCAACTGTCTATATCTCGACGTCATCCATGTGCTGGTGCACGTGAAGCAGTTCCTCGACGGAAGAGACCTATACGACCAGACCTTCGAATACGTCGACAGGCCGACCGAGATAGAGGCGTACCGCTATACGATCGACGAGGCCAAGAGGCTCCAGATGAGCGAAGACGAGATACTGAAGTACCTCCGGGTCGACGCTGTGGACGATTCAGAGCTGGGCCGCCTTATAGAGAAGATCGGCGTCCGGCAGAGACGTTAGAGCCCGCCACCCTTAAGAAAGCCCCGGGCGTGCTCCCTGTCACATGAAGTACATGGAGGGGGCGAGGAAGCTCTTCCTCAACACCGGTACTACCTTCCCGCGTGAGCTCATATGGTCGGTCGCGCTGGTGAAGCTCGCGTCGGCCCGTTCGAACCATGCTCTTGGTAAGCTCGATGACGCGTTGTTCCAGGCGGTCTCCACCGCCGCTTCGGCCACTATGAACGGCGACTACGACGGCCTGGTGACGGTCGACGTCTTTCAGACCGGCTCCGGCACCGGGATCAACATGAACGTGAACGAGGTCATAGCCGAGGCATCCTCGAGGGATTCCGGCTTGAAGGTACACGCCAACGACCACGTGAACATGGGACAGTCCTCGAACGACGTCGTCCCGACGGCGATTCGGATAGCTGCCGTATGGCTGACCCTGAAGGACCTCGTACCGAGCATCAACAGGATGATACACAGCCTTGACGACCTCTCCACCAAGACGTCTTCCGTCTACAAGGCCGGACGGACTCATCTTCGCGACGCCATGCCCGTCACCCTGGGGCAGGAATTCCACGCCTATGTCGACGCGTTCTCCCACGACAAGAAGCTGATTCAGGATGTCCTGGGCTATGTGAAGGAGCTGCCGATAGGCGGCACGGCTGTTGGCACCGGTGTCAACTCGCATCCCGAATTTGGAAAGATGGTGGTGGACGAGGTGAATCGCGAGACGAAGCTCGGGTTCCGCGAGGCGAACGACAGGTTCAGGGCCATGCGCCTCCTCTCCGACATGGTGGCCCTCAGCTCGGTGCTCCGCGTGGCGGCGCTCGACCTCCACAGGATGTGCCAGGACCTCCGACTCATGTTCTCTGGACCGCTCACGGGACTAGGGGAGGTCGACCTGCCCAGACAGGGGGAGGTCGCCGGCAGCAGCATCATGCCGGGCAAGACCAATCCCGTTACAGTGGAAGCCTCGCTCCTCGCGTGTTCGCAGATAATCGGCCTCGACCACGCCAACCAGATGGCAGGGACACTCGGCGAGTTCGAGCTCAGCATGGGGGTCCCTCTCATGGGCTACAACGTGACCCTGCAGGTGAAGCTGCTCTCGGAGGCGCTGAACAAGATGTCTTCGAACGTCATCGAGGGTCTCGTCCCGAACAAGAATCGCATGCGCAGGTTCGCCGAGACCAGTCCTTCCCTGATAACGGTCCTGTCCCCTACGATAGGCTACGACAAGGCCACCAAGATAGGGAAGAAGCTCTCCGAGTCGCACTCGATAAGAGAAGCCCTGAAAGAGCTGGGCTACAAGGACAAGGAGATAGACCATCTCCTCGATCTGAAGAAGTTAGTGGGACGGCCCAAGGCGTAGGCTGATTCTGCGGACTAGTGGCCGCCGCAGCCGCAGCCGCCGGCCTGGACGTTCGGGTTGATGATCTTGAATCCCCTTCTCTGGACGCTCTCGCTGTAGTCGATCTTCGCGCCCCTGAGTATGTCCACGTTGTTCTTGTCAGTCACAATCTTGATGCTCTCGATCTCTTCGACCACGTCGTCCGGCCTCGCCTTGTCGTCGAGTGCCATGCCGTACTTGTAACCTCCGCTGCACGCGCAGCCTCCTGTAGCATAGACGTCTATCCTAAGGAAAGCGTCCGTCACGTTCTCTTCCTTCAAGACCTCAATCAGCTTCTGCTTCGCAGGGCTGCTGAAATGGATTATGGGGTCTATTTTCTGCATATGCGATACGCAATCTTGGTTTAGTATTTATGGATTGCCGCCGAATCAACCGCCGCCGGGCCTTACCCTCGAGGACCTCTTCAGCACCTCCGCGAGGGCGTTGAAGTTGGCGTTGGCGTTCTGGTTCATCAGGAGCACCGTCCCGGTCGGCCTGATTATCTCCCTCTCGAAGTCCTCCTTCACCGCGAAGGTCACCGCGGAGTAGTGGACCGTTCCCTTCAGGCTCTCCTTGATTATCTCCTCGCTGTTGGGGTTGAAGGAGGCAATCTGGAAGACCAACCCGTTGCACCACGACAGCATCGGAATTGTCGCACCGCCCACGGCCCGTGTCTGGTTGATCATCTGGTCTATGAGGTCCTGGAAGCCGAGCTCGATCACCTCGTGAATGACGATCTTCTTGTAGGGCTCTATCGAAATCTGCAAGTTGTACGACAGCCTTCCTTCAGGAGGCCGGGCCCCTTTAAGTGTATGACCCATCTTCTGCCCGAGCCGTCCTACGCCCGGCCAGCACCGAGAGAAGGAACACCGCGGCCATGGCGACCGCTATGACCACTCCTATCAGTATAAGGCTCCCGCTGCTCGGCCCGCTCCCGAATGCTATCGGGAAGGGACCTATGAACACGACAGCGCCGAAACTGGAACTGGAAGAAGAACCGCTGGAGGCCGCGAAGATAAGCAGTCCCACGAACAGCAGCAGGAACCCGATGAGATAGAGGCGCGAGGCGTTCACCGAATCACCTGAACGTAGTCAGAAGCCCAAGGGCCAGCAGAACTATCGCGAGGATGATGGCCACCACCGTCCACCTGATGTCGGTCCCGAAGATGATGGGGATTGGGCCGACCATCACCACGCCAGCCCCCTTGACCCTGGCCTCGCCATCCCCCTCGTGGCGCGACGAAGAAACAATCGCCGCGAAGACGATCACCGCTATACCGGCAGCCGCGATGGCGAGACCCAACAGGGAGTAATCGGGCATCGCGGCGTTTTCTGCGTGGCTCTTTATATATATCGAGGCGGCCCTTCGAAGAATTCCATGGCGGAGTACAGGTACTGCGAGAAGTGCATGATGCGCACCGAGCACGAGCTGATCGAAGACACTCGCAGGTACAATCCGCGGGGCCGAGGACTCTACAAGTGCAGGAAGTGCGGCCGCGTGAAGTCGATGAGGCACCTGCGGCCCAGTTCCGAGATAGGTTACTGATTGGTTGCCCTCTCTTCCAGGGCCGCGTGCGCCGGAGGCCTCTGCCTGCGGAGGAGCATGCGGTCAGCGATGACCGGAATGGCGAGTGCCGCCGTGAGTATGACCACCGATGGGACCTCCCAGTCTCCAGAAACGTACCGCAGCCACCAGGTGTCTCCTCCTCCGCGCAGGAACAACGGCAGAGTCCAGCTCAGGAAACCCGACATCCCGTATCTGAGCATCGGTGTCACGGCTGAGGTCAGGCCGGCTATGCCGTTGATCACAGCGCCCACCGCGTAGAGCGCGTAT
>CAZAMW010000134.1:0-4578 GCA_964486265.1 uncultured Nitrosopumilales archaeon
TTGTGACCTCGAAGAAGAGAAGGGCGCCCGACGGCACGTCGACCAGAGGGACGGCGACCGACTTGCCTCCCGATATGGCACGCTCGAGTATCCGGGCCGTCTGGACCTCGTCCCCTTTGGCGACATATGCCGCTATGCTCTTCGCTTCTTGGTACTCCTTCAGGGCTTCGAGGTTCTTCCCGACGTCTCCGCTCATGCTGGCGATGCGGGAGGCGGGGATGGCGCGCCTGGACTCGATGGCACTCTGACGCATCTGACTCTTGCTCATCTCTGTAGCACCGAAGACCCGCTAAGATTGTGCTGCTTGGCGGCGGCCACTAGTGTGTTCTCCATCAGCATGACCACCGTCATCGGACCCACCCCCCCTGGGACGGGGGTGATGTAGGAAGCCTTCTGCGAGACCTCCTCGTAGTCCACGTCTCCCAGGAGTTTCCCGGCGACCCGGTTCATCGCGACGTCCACCACGACGGCTCCTTCCTTGACCATCTCTCTCGTCACCGAGAACTGAGGGCGCCTGCCGACGGCGGAGATGAGGATGTCGGCCTGTCGAGTGATTCCAAGGAGGTCGCGCGATTTGGAGTGGCAGACCGTAACCGTGGCATCCTCGGCGAGGAGCAGATGAAAGAGCGGCTTGCCGACGAGTGTGCTCCTGTTGATTATGACGGCGCGAGAACCCGCGACCGGGACATGATAGTAGTGAAGCAGCTCCATGACACCGCGCGGGGTGCACGGGATGAGTCTCGCCTGACCGTAGAAGAGCAGGCCCATGTTCTCCGAAGTCAGGCCATCGACGTCCTTCTGGGGCGATATCCGCTCGATCATACGCCTGCCGTCGAGATGCTGAGGCAGAGGGAGCTGCAGAAGGATGCCGTTGACCGACGGGTCTCCGTTCAGCCGGTCGATGAGCTCGACCACGTCATCCTCCTTCGCGAACCCCGACAGGGCGTGGTTCTCCGAGGCGATTCCGACCTCGCCGGCTGCCTTGTGCTTGCTGGCCAGATAGACCTTCGACGGAGGGTCGTCGCCGACGAGGACCGTGGCGATCTTGGGGGAGACTCCGACCTTCTTCATGTACTCCACCTCTTCCTTCAGCGTCTGTTTCACCTGCGACGCCACGTTCCGGCCGTCCATCACCACTGCGGTCAAGCTCTGATCTTCACCCTCCTTCCCTCGATGGTAAGCTTCCCCTCGACAAAAAGCTTCACGGCGCGCGGATAGAGGACGTGTTCCCGCCGGAGAATGCGCCGGGAGAGCGTCTCCTCTGTGTCGTCTTCCCTCACGCGTACCGCTTCCTGGAGTATGACCGGGCCGGCGTCGACCTCCGGGACCACGAAGTGGACCGTGCAACCGGCGACCTTCACCCCGTAGCCGAGTGCCTGCTTCTGAGCCTCCAGGCCCGGGAACGACGGAAGGAGCGACGGATGGATGTTGATCAGCCGTCCTTCGAAGGACCTCACAAAGTCAGCGCTGAGGAGCCTCATGAACCCTGCAAGCAGCACGAGGCCCCTTCCGGGCTCGACCCCGTGTCGTCTCAGCGACTCCACGAGAGTTGCGTCATAGGAGCCTCTATCCACGCAGCGGCTGGGTATCACCTCAGTGGGGACGCCATAGCGTCGGGCTACCGACAGCGCCCTGACCCCGGGCCTGTTGCTGATGACCACGGCAACGTTCGCACCCGTTATCTCGCGTCTCTCGACCGCCCTCAGTATCGCCTCGAGGTTGGAGCCTCTCCCCGAGACGAGGACGCCGATCTGGCACCTCAGGCTTTCATCTCCTTCTTCGTCTTGAATCCCGGGTCGATCCCCAGCTTGGAGTAGTCGCCGTTGATGCAGGCGAAGCACATGCTGGACTTGGGCAGACCTATCGCCTGGGAGAGGCCGTCTATGTCGTTGTAGTAGAACTCCTCTACTCCTATCGCTTTTCCCACCTTCTTCGCTATCGTCGGGATGCTGTCGTCCCCGTTAGCGACCTCGTGAGCAAGAAGCTCCTCTCTGCTGGGAAAGTCCACGCCCATGTAGCAGGGATGGGAGATGGGCGGGAAGGTGACGACCATCCTCACCTTCTTCGCCCCCGCCTTCTTCAGGGAGTCGACTATGATCTTCGAGCTCGTGCCCCTCACCACGCTGTCGTCGACCACGATAACCTCCTTCTTCTCGATCGCCTCGCGTATCGGTATGATCCGCTTGACCACCTCCTCCCTTCCGCTCTGTCTCGGCTCGATGAAACTCCGGATGCTGCCCTTCCTGCGGTACCTATCCTTCATCAGGCCCTCGTCCATTGGTATCCCGCTCTCGACCGAATAGCCCAGAGCGGCGGGTCGGGCCGAATCCGGGACCGGGATGACTACGTCGCCCCGCATTTTGTGCCTCTTCGCCAGGGTCCTGCCCACCTTCTTTCTGGCCCCGTAGACGCTGACGCCGTTGATTCTTGATGAGGGATGGGCGAAGTACGTGTACTCGAAGGAGCAGTACGCGGTCTCCTGCTTAGGGGCGAACCTGAACGACTCGAGCCCCCGCTGTTTCCCACCCAGGCGGACCATCTCGCCAGGTTCGATGTCGCGCAGGAACTCCGCGTCGATGGCGGAGAGGGCGCAGCTCTCCGAGGCGACGACGTAGGTGCGAGACTTTTGGTGCACGCCCAGGCAGAGGGGTCTGTAGCCGCGTGGGTCGCGGACGGCGAAGACCTCGCCTCTCTTGTTGAGTATCACGAACGAGTACGAGCCGACCAGTTCCTGCGAGAGGCGCTCGAACGCATAGAACCAGTCGTTCTCCTCCCTGAGGATCTGCAGCAGGCGATAGCCGGCTGCCTTGGTGTCCGTGCCGCACTTTCCCTTGTAGACGCCCGAGACGGCCTGCGCAATCTGCTCGGCGTTCACTATGGTGCCGTTGTGCGCGATCGAGAACTCTGACCCTATCTGCGCGGGCTGGGCGTTGTCCAGGTTGGACCTCCCCTTCGTGGAGTATCTGACGTGCCCTATTCCGCTCGGCCCCTTGTAGCCTGTTAGCTCCTGCGCGTAGTTGTACCAGTTGAACGCAAGACCCATCTTCCTGAAGACGGGCTTGCCGTCCACGGCGATTCCCCACGACTCCTGCCCTCGGTGCTGCAGCGCCTCGAGCCCCTTGAGGATCTTCGGGGTGACATCCACTCCCCGCGAAGAGTATGCTCCGACGACGCCGCACGCCTCCCTGGCGCCCATCAGTCCATCATCCTCGGCAGACTCTCCTCAAAACTCATACGAAGCACGTCGTTATCAAGCTCCGAGAGTACCCTGGTCCCGGACCTCAACACCAGCGAGTCTCCCCCGGTCTCTCCGACGATAGCGAATGGTATCCCGGAGGACCTCAACACCCGGGCCGCCTGCCTTGGGTCGTCCGTTGCGATCAGAAATCGTCCGTGCGACTCGGAGAAGGCGAGAGCATCGACCGACTTCGACGCAGACGGCAGCGCGCCAAGGTCGGCGGCGGCGCCAGAGCCTCCTGCCAAGCACATCTCAGCGAGCGCGACAGCCACCCCGCCTCTCGAGACATCGTGGACCGAAGCCGCGGTGCCACTCCTGATGAGACCCAGGACCGCCTTGTAGAGGGCTGCGTCCCTCTTGACGTCGACGCGAGGAGGAGTTCCCGCGTCGAGGGCGCCCAGCAGCCTGTAGTACTCCGAGCCTCCTAGCTCGTCGCGCGTCTCTCCAGCGACGACTACCGACAGCGCCCGCTCTGCGAACCCCATTGGGACGATGTGCTTCTCGTCCTCGACCAGCCCCACAACGAGCGAGATTGGGGACGGCTTGATCGCCTTCTTTGAGGCGGAGTCCTCGTTGTAGAAGCTAACCTTCCCTCCCACGACCGGAAGGCCCAGACCGACGCAGTAGTCCGCCATGCCTTCTATCGAGCGCCGGAACGACCAGTATACCTCAGGGTCCGACGGGTCGCCGAACTGCAGGTGGTCTACCATCGCGATCGGTTCTCCTCCGACAGCGACGACATTCCTGCAGGACCCAGCGACGCAACCCGCAGCCCCGCTGTATGGGTCGATCGCGCACTGCGCGCTGTTCCCGTCTCCCTTGACGGCAAGCAGGCGGCCGTTCGGGAGCTTCAGCAGCGCCGAGTCGTGCTGCCCCGGCTTGAGGACCGTCCTGAGACCCACCTCGTGGTCGTACTGCTGGTAGACCCACCTCTTGCTCGCGATGTTTGGCGACGCCAGGAGCGACAGGACGGAGCGTCCAACGTCTGATGTGCGCACAGGCGCTCTCGCCCGACGGACCTTCGCTGGCTCCCTGCTGGGCCAGGGGATGAGCGGGGCCTTCACGACGAACTCGGCCGGGAGTCTCGCTACGACCGCGCCCTTCCATCTTATCGTCAGCAGTCCGTCGTCCGTCACCCGTCCTATCGTCGAGTGGGAGACCTCGTACTTGTCGAGTATCTCGAAGACCGTATCTGTCGACCCCGCTTTGAGCATGAGGAGCATCCTCTCCTGGGACTCTGAGATCATTATCTCGGCGGGAGGCATGCCGGCCTCGCGACAACGGACTCGGTCGAGGTCGACATCGACTCCCGTCCCTCCGTTGGATGCGACCTCGGAGAG
>CAZAMW010000135.1:0-2041 GCA_964486265.1 uncultured Nitrosopumilales archaeon
CGTCCATCATCAGCGTGTGGACGTTGTCGAGGTTGAGCCGTATCTCGGACAGGTCCACGCCGACCACGCTTCCGTGCTGACCGACCGCCTCCGATGCGACCTGGAGCCACCCTCCGGGCGCAGCGCCCATATCCACGACCCTGTCGCCCGGTTTGATCAGCCTGTACTTCTTCACGGCCTCGAGGAGTTTGTACGCAGCCCTGCTCTTGTAGCCCTCTTCCCGGGCCTTTCTGCGGTAGTAGTCCGTCTTCGCCTCTGAAAGCCTCAATTCAAACAGCGACTTGCGCTACAGCCACCATGAGCTCGGAATCCCGATGCTCCTTCACGACCCACGGTCCGATGAGAGGGCAGGTGAACGGGTTGACATCGGTCGTGACCGAGCACTTCCCTTCGACCGGACAGACGATGCAGGGGGCGGACTCCATCGACGAGATGTTGGCCGGCAGACGGAGCGGAGTGAGCTTGTAGGTCCACCTGCCGTCATCCAGCACCTTCACCCTCTTGATCATGCCGCGCTTCTCGAGTCTTATCGCGAGCCTCGAGCCGTCTCTGCTCGTGAGACCGAGCTCCTTCCAGATCTCGCTCTGAAGGACGCCGTCCTTGCCTCTCTCTACGACCAGCTTGTAGACTCTGGAGGTGAGGTCGACCAGCTCCTCCTCTGTCTTCTCGGCCAGGGCGACGGGACGCGGAGCCTTGGGCTGGGCCTCCTTGGCGGGTGCCGCGGTCTCTGTCCTCGGCGTCTTGGCCTTCGGTTTGCTAGCGGATGGCTTGGGAGCCGCCTTCTCGCTCTTCTTCTTGTCCATCTATTCTTCCCACCCCAGCTTCTGCTTGATTATGTAGTTATCGAGTAGCTCCCTGCAGCGGTTCCTCACAGTGACTTCGGTCACTTCCGCGAACTCGGCTATCTCCCTCTGGGGGAGGTGCTCGCCCCTCATGACGCACGAGATGTAGACATAGGCCGCTGCCAGACCAGCCGGCGCCTTCCCGCTCGAAATCTTCGAGTCGTTGGTGGACCTCGACAGGTAGAGCGCGAGATGCTCGACGCGAGGGTCGATCTTGGCGACGTTGACGAGCTTCGATATGTGCTTCTCCACGGAGGGCGGGGGGACGTAGTCCTTCTCGACGTCCTTCAGTATAAGCCGGAAGTACTTGGCGGCGGCTCCCTTCTCTATCCCGGCGGCGCGCGCGACCTCCTTCAGGGTCCTGCTGACACCGCACTTCCTGCACGCGAGCAGCACCACCGCAGCGGTCATCCCCATAATCGACTTGCTCTTGGCGACCTTTAGCCGGACCGAGGTACGGTAGATGTGAGCCGCGGTCTCCGCCACATTCTTCGGGAGGCTAAGGTTGTCGCACACCTCGGTGATCTTGGCGAGCACGATGGCCAGCCCCCTCTCCTGACTGTTGCTGGTGCGCGTCCTGGACTGCCACTTCTTCATCTTCTCCACCGTTGCGCGCATCGCAGGGTCGAGATACTTCCCGTGCGCATCCCGCATCTCCATGCTGATGTCGGTCGAGAGCCCGAGGTCGTGCAGAGTCAGCGTGGTAGGAGAACCGACCCTCACCCTCTTGCTCTTCTCCTCGAGGTCGACGGCCTTCCATTCGGGGCCTTCGTCCGCCTGCCCCATCGTGACGAACCCACAGCCCGGGCAGACCTGCTCGCCCTTGTCAGCGTCGCCGATTAGCTTGTTGCCGCAGTTTACACAGTATACTCTGAAAAGACCGTCTTCCGCTCGCGTCTCCCACAAGGTTGTGGCATTCACCTGGGAAGGAAGACCTTCTGGCCCCTGGTGCCGGACTTGGATGAGCCAGGAATCGCCGATGCGTACGGCTTCTTCACCGGGCCCATCAGCTCGAGCACCTTCACGGCGTTCCTGCCCTTGGAGTCCACGAGGACTGAACCGGCAGGGACCTCTTGCTCTAGCCGAAGGATTATGCGCCCACTGCGGGCGGTGTGAAGAACTTCCCCAACCTCTCGCATATGGAATGGACGAAAGGCTAAGACTTGCCTTTAAACCTTGCCTGCTCCGCGGTCCTCTCC
>CAZAMW010000135.1:2051-4537 GCA_964486265.1 uncultured Nitrosopumilales archaeon
CCCGCGCACCTTCGATAGCTCGCGCGCTATCGACATGACCGTCTGCTGTTTCTTCCCGCCCTTCTTAACCGACACGAACCCCGAAAGCCTCGAGACGTCGCACGGGTACCTCGCAGCCTGTGCCTCAGGCTCGAGCTTGAGCCGGTTGCACGCCAGCGTCAGTTCCTCGAGGGTCGGAGACCTTGTGCAGGAGTTCATGGGGACGCGTCTTCCTTCGGCGCGCCTGCGCTCCGAGTCCAGGTATTCCAGCCAGACGACCTGTCGGTCGTAAGACTTCAAGTCACTTCATCAGTACTGCGTTGACGACGCCGTCGTCGCTGGGCTTGGACGTGACTCGAGCCGTTCCCACCTCGGTCTCGATCACCGCCCCCCTCGTGATGACGCCCCGGCGCGCGTACTCCCTGTTGGCCTTGTTGGCCGTTACGCGGAGGATCTTGCTCTTTACGGTCTTGCCGGAAGAGCCGTCGAAGACGTTGGCCTCAGCGGCCGCCCTGAGCCCAAAGGAGAGGCTGCCCCCACGGGTGCGCTTAGGCGACCTGACGGTCTCGCCAACTACCGGCTCGAACGGATAGTCGTCCGCCTCGAACGCCCTGCGCGACCTGTTCGGCCTGCGCTTGCCGCCCGTCAGCTTCCTCTTCCTTAGGTTCTCGACTGCCTTGACCATGATTGTAAAGCCTCCCTCGGGCGCTCCGCAGCTGGCTGTTAAGCATTTCCCTGTCTACCGGAGGATCATGGTGCGCCTCTCCAGCTGGTGCTTCATCGTCGGGACGTCGGTGCTGAGCCCGAAGTACTCGGCGAACTCCCCCGTCGTCCTGTAGAGCTTCGAACGACCCTTCCTCTCCCAGACCAGGAAGCCCACCTCCTCGAGGTCGCGCACGTGCTCGTAGACCTGGGAACCCCTCCTCGCGGAGAGGTCTGAGCTCGAGATGGGCTGGAAGTACGCGACGAACGAAAGGGTCCTCAAGGCGGCTCTCGAGAGCAGCGGCTTGGTCGCAAAGCGCCTCGCGATGTTGTTGTACTCAGCCTTCAGCTGCATGGCGAAGCGCGGCCCGGGGTACTCGACCACCTCTACGGCCGCCATCGCGGTCTTGAGGCTCGCGGCTATCGCCTTGGCCTCGTCGGTCGCGCGCTTCTTGGAGGTGATGCCGGCGGCGCTTGCCAGCTGTTCAGCATCGAGGGCGCGACCCGAAGAATAGAGAGCAGCCTCTATCCTCGCCCTTACTTCTTTTCCCGTCTCGCTCAACTAGCCCACCAGCACGATGAGGAGGTCCTGTTCGCCGTCCTGCTCGAGGATGACCTCGCCGCCGCTAGCCGAGAACAGCAGGAGGATGAAGGTCCTCGCCGCTTCCACGAGGGGCATGCCCTTGATGAGCTCCGAGAACTTGATGCGCCCGGTCGGGCCTATCCTGTCGCGAAGGATGCCCTTGAACGCCTGCAGGTTGGAGAGGATGTTGATGAGGTACTCCTCCGGGTTTGGCGGGGGCGTGTCCTCGAGTAGCGACGCCGAGACCGTGCTCTCCTCCCTCTCCTGGACAACGATCTCCTCGAGGATTCTCGACAGGGCGTCGAAGAGTTCCTCGACCGTCGTGGAGTAGATCTCATACCTGAACGGCATCACGACGATCTGCGGCGGCTCCGTCGCATCGATCATCTTGCGCTCCCTCTGCAGCTTCTCGAAGAGGAAGAGAGATTCGACCTTGAAGCGGTAGATGGTAGCCGAGGTCAGAGCCGCCGTGCCGGCGACCCTCAGGTCGAGTATGTCGGCCTTGGTTATCGCCTTGAGGAAAAGGTCGAGGAGTTCGCTGAGGTGTATCTCCCATGGAGACTTGCGCTTCGCTGCCCTCGGGTCGATGAGGAGGTTGAGAGGCGCCTTGGAGAGGCTCTGGTCTTCAACCATTCTTCACTTCTACCTCCATCTTTGAGCGCACTATCCTCGATATACCTCCGACGCTGTAGACCCCGTAGGCCACGTTGCTCTGGGCGACCATCGTGTCCTTGAGAGACACGACGAGTATCTGTGCGCCACCGGACCTCTCTCTCAGGAACTCCGCGAGGTTCTTCGAGTTGTTCTGGTCGAGGTTCTGGTCGATCTCGTCAAAGAGGTAGAACGGATGAGGGTTCACCTTCTGTATGGCGAGAATGAGCGCGACCGCTGTGACCGACTTCTCCCCTCCTGACATCGACGAGGACTCCCAGTCGCCCTTGTTCCTGAAGTTGCCCATCAGGTAGATGCCTCCCGAGAAGACCTCGTCGGAGTTCTCGAGCTCAAGCCGGCCCACTCCTCCTGTCAGCCTGTTGAAGGTCCCCTGGAACTCCACGTTGATGGTCTCGAAAGCAGTCATGAAGACCTTCCTCTTCTCTGAGTCGATGCTCTCGATGAAGCGGACGATCGAGGTCCTTTCGCGCTCCAGCTCGTTTATCCTCTCGGAGAGGTGCCTGTAGTTGTCGTAGACGGCGGCGTACTCACGGACCGCGCTCTTGTTGAC
>CAZAMW010000136.1:0-4529 GCA_964486265.1 uncultured Nitrosopumilales archaeon
TGTGCATGTCGGTCTACCCATTATGGTGGGGACCCTAAATTGAAGCCCCCCTCAGCAGGGAGGGGAAGATCGCAAGAAGCAGCTTCGCCGTAGAGACGAAGTAGACGAGGTGGATCGATGAGACGAAGCTGTCGACCGAGCTTCCTGCCACGGAGCCACCCCGCCCCAGGAATATCTGCACGAGAGACGCTACAGGGGTCACGGTCGCCATTATCGAGACCGCAACGACGAGGCTGAGGGTCGCTCCCACGTTGACAAGGGTCGTGCTCACGCCGGAAGCAATCCCCCTCTCCTCTGCGGGGACCGAGTTCATTATCGAGGCCCTGTTCGGGGCCGCGAAGAGCCCCATGCCGCTGCCCACGAGGACGAGAGGCGCGACCAGCTCCGGAAAGGTCACTGTCCTTCCAATGTCAGAGAGAAGCAGGAATCCCAGAGACGACACGAGCAGCCCCAAGGTCGCCAGCGCCCGTGCGCCGTAGCGGTCCGAGAGCCATCCGCTTATCGGTCCGAAGAAGGCGATAGACGCCGAGTTCGGTATGAGGAAGAGTCCGGCGGTGAACGGGTCCAGCTTCATCGACGGCCCCTGGAGGTAGAAGACCAGCACCAGGGTGACGGCGCCCCTCGCCAGCGAGTTCAGAAGGATGGCCGCGTTCCCGGCCGCGAACTGCCTTATCCTGAAAAGCGAGAGATTGAGCATCGGCGATGCGACCCGAGTCTCGGCGAAGAAGAAGAGGAGGAGCATCGCCAGCCCGAAACCCAGCAGGTCGTAGAAGGGGATGGGCTCGCGGCCGCCGAGGACCTGGATGGTCACGGCGAGGAGGACAGACGAGAGGCCTGTCGCGAAGGTCACGTTCCCGATTATGTCCAGCCTCTGTCCTGTCTTGAGCGTCGAGACCTCCCGCAGCTTGTAGTGCGACCAGAGGGTCGCGAATATGCCGATGGGTATGTTGACCCAGAAGATCGACTGCCATCCCACCGTCGGCGCGAGTATCCCGCCCAGTACCAGTCCCAGCCCCGACCCTACGACTATCGAGACCTGGTTCACCCCGAGGGCCTTTCCCCGCTCCGTGGCGGGGAAGGCGTCGGTGAGTATCGCCGCGCTGTTGGAGAAGAGAAAGGCAGCGCCTATCGCCTGCACCATCCTGAAGAAGACGAGTTCGACTCCGGACTGAGATATGCTGCAGAGGGCTGACCCGGCCGTGAAAATGGCGAACCCAAACGTGTAGAGCCTGACCCTTCCGAACATGTCGGCCAACCTCCCGAAGTTCACCAGGACCGACGCCGTGACCAGCTGGTATCCCAGGAGTATCCAGATGAGGTCGAACCCCGAGGTGTCAGGGAGGTTGTGTCCTATCGTTGGGAGGGCGATCAGGACGATGTTCGTGTCCAGGGACGCCATCAAGATTCCGAGAGTGGTGTTGGATAGGGCGACCCACTTGTACTGCATCCTGGTTGCCGACGAGAGAAGAGATATCTTTCTTTCGATGTCCGGTCGTGAACCTACATCGGTGCTGCAGTGGGGGGAAGGTCCTCACCCTCCTTCTTTGCTGAATCCATCGCCATCCTTCTAGCCAGCATCTGCTGTTTCATCGAGCCGGTGAAGAGGAAGCTGGCCGCGACCGAGATGACTGCGATGACCAGGCCGATGCTGAAGAGTGGCGTGATCGACTGGATGAAGGCGACCCTTAGTTCCGGTATGAGACTGGCGAAGGCCGGATACTGCGCCTCGAACTGCGCGAGCGCCTGCGGTGACGCGAGGAACTGACCCACCAGGTTGGCGTTGTCCAGGTACTGCGCGGCGGTCGCCTGATACTGCGCGGGAAGCGTGGCGAGGACTCCCGAGAGCTTCGAGGCGAAAGTGTTGGCCTGGATGGTGCCCATTATGGCAAGTCCTATCGTGCCGCCAAGGTTGCCCATGAACTGGGGGAGTGATGAGGCTATCCCTATCTGGGCTCGCGAGGCGGAGTTCTGGATGGCCAGGAACGTTGACGAGAACGTCATCCCGACCCCGAAGCCTGTGATCGCGACGGCCTCGAGCATCTGGGACCAGCCCACGGTCGCACTGAAGAGAGTGAGCAGGTAGACGCCCGCGGTCGCGATGGCGAGACCGGCCACGCTTAGGATGCGGTAGCTCGTGCGGGTTACCATCACCCCACCGATAACACTGGCTACGATCATCGGGAGCAGGAAGGCGTCGAGTATCCAGCTCGAAGCGTTGATCGACAGGCCCAGCCCAGCCTGTATGAAGAGCGGTATGTATGAAACGACGGCGAGGAGCATCAGACCCCTCAGGAACGAGACCGCCGACGCAGACGAAATGTTCCGACTCCTGAAGAGGCTGAGAGGCAGCACCGGTTCAGCGGCCCTGGTCTCGATGAAGATGAAGGCCGCGAAAAAGACGGCCGCACCAATGAAGAAGGAGTACTCCTCCCACGAGTACCACGGATAAGTCGTTCCACCGTTCAGGAAGCCCAGGTTGAGCAGGGCGATCCACGCGGTCAGCGTGGGTATGCCGAGCCAGTCGAGCTTGGGCTTGGTGAGGCTCTTCGATTCGTTCAGCCCCGCGAGCAGAAGGATGATCGAGGCGACCCCGAGTGGCAGGTTGATGTAGAAGACCCATCGCCAGTTTATGACGTCGACGATGTAGGTTCCGACTGTCGGTCCGAGGACGGACGCGATGCCGAAGACGCTCGAGAAGATCCCCGTTATCCTTCCCCTCTGTTCAGGCTTGAAGGTGACCCCTGCGATGCCGAGAGCGATGGGGAAGAAGGCTCCGCCGCCTAGCCCCTGCACCGCCCTGAAGATTATCAGTTCGTCGATGTTCTGAGCTGCGCCGGATGCGACAGAACCTGCCATGAATATCACGAGGCCGAGGATGAAGAACCTGCGCCTACCGTAGAGGTCCGAGAGCTTGCCGAATATCGGCATAGCGACCGTCTGGGTTAGGATGTAGGCGCTGAAGACCCAGGCGTAGAGGCTGAGACCCCCCAGGTCGGAGATTATGGTCGGTCCTGCGGTGGCAACGATCGTCTGGTCGAGCGCACCCAGGAGAAGCCCGGTCATGAGCCCCGCCACGATGAGGATGAAGGACCGCCGGGGGATTTCTGGGGTAATCGCCGCCGTCGCCTGAATGGGTGCGGCACTGACCGGCTTTATGTTATTGGGATGTTGCATCTCAGACACGCTTCGGGAATCTGTGTTGGCGGGGCGCCCTGGTCAGTAACTATATAACTATATTGATACCGATATAGTTGCTGAGGCGCAGGACGGGCGAAGAAGAGAGCCCCAGGGTCGACCGGTCAGGTCAGCCTTACGCTCTGCTGCGAGTCCGTGACAGGAGTGACCACGACCGCTGTTCCGAAGGCGATAATCTCGTCCATCGTCTGCCCTATCTCGGTCGAGTCGAACATCACGCTGATGACGGCGTTGGCCCCTAGCTGTCCCGCGTGCTCGCTAAGCCTGTCGAGTGCCTGCTGCCTTGCCTGCTGAGCCATCTCTGTGTACTCGTTTATCTCGCCGCCCTTGAGGGTGCGCAAACCGGCCATGAAGTTGCCACCTATACCTCTCGACCTGACCGTTATCCCGTATGTCAATCCGAGAACCTTGTCGATCTTGTAGCCGGCGACATAGTTGGCCGTGATCAGCATTGGTTTGGCGGGAGAAGACATGAAAGCACGGGCGAGTCTTCTCGATAGAAAAACGTTTGGCCGGGGTTGAGGGTCCCCGCCAGGGACTCAGTGGCTGTGGTGCTTCTGGAGCACGGCGTCGGCGATCAGCGACACTCTGTCGAGCCATCCAAGGCCGAGAGCGAGTTCGCTCTTTAGCGACAGCGGGACGAGAGGCAGCCTTCCCGCGAAGGTGTAGGTGTACTCAGGGTTGAAGTCTAGTGGATCTCCCCACTCCCATTCACCAACCTTAAGCTGCATGTCACCGTAGATCTCCACTTTCACTCCGTCCACTACAAGCTCCGCGTAATAGCTCTTTGCGAATACCGGGAGCATCTTGCCCTCAATGTCGGCTTCCCTTCCGAGTTTCTTCTGAGCGTCTGCGGGGGCAAGAGTTACGAACTCCTCGAGTTCGTCGCAGATTTCCTTGACCCCCTTTTTGGTCGTGAGGATCTCGAGGCGATCTGCCTTGACATTGACCCCCATCATTATCTCCCCTGCGTCACCTCCGATGGCCCACTTCTCAGCGGTTCCGGTCAGTAACCTCGCTCCGATTTTGGTTGCGGATCTGAGCTGCGGTTGGCTCAGGACTACCACCTCATCGGCGGTTGGCACTCTGCTAGGTATCACCTTGCCAGCAGGTCGGGGATTCCCTTTTGGTACATTCAGCAAAGGTAAGCTTGTCGGGGTACTTCTTGCGATGATATTAGGTCTTCTGTCGACCCAGACGAACCCAACAATCAGGGTCCCGACCCGCAGCGCGTGCGGCGTTGCTTACCATCCGCTCTACGAGATGGAGTGTGATAGGTGCTGGGGCGGGCTGGTGGTGATGGAGTGTCCGTCGTGCCTCGACTAAGAGGAGTT
>CAZAMW010000137.1:0-4473 GCA_964486265.1 uncultured Nitrosopumilales archaeon
GTTGAGTCAGACCCAGGTCGTCGAAAATCCGATGCGGAAGATCGTAATCAACAAGGTAGTGATCAACATAGGCGTAGGTAAGTCTGGAGAGGCGGTGCAGAGGGCCAGGAAGGTCCTCGACCAGATCGCGGGCCAGAAGCCCGCCGAACGCAAGGCAAGGGAGTCGATAAGGGACTTTGGCACTCACAAGGGGGAGCCCATCGGGCTCGTCGTGACGGTGAGGGGTGAGACGACGAAGGATCTTATCGCCAGGCTGCTGACCGCCCGCGAGAAGAAGATGAACGAGTCTTCGTTCGACTCCCGGGGAAGTGTTTCGTTCGGTCTCAAGGAGCACATCGAGATCCCAGGAATCAGGTACGACCCAGAGATAGGGATCTGGGGGATGAACGTCTCGGTCTTCCTGCAGAGACCCGGCGGAAGAGTCTCGAGACGCCTGCACAAGCCGGCCAAGGTAGGCAAGAACCACGTCGTCGCCAAGGGAGACGCGATGGAGTTCTTCAAGAACGAGTTCGGGGTGACGATTCAATGAAGGAAAGACATCCAAAGCAGCGCAAGTATGGCAAGTCCACTCGCTACTGCCGCAGGTGCGGGCAGTACGGGGCTGTCATCAGGAGCTACGACCTGGTCCTCTGTAGACAGTGCTTCAGGGAAGTCGCTGAGAAGCTCGGCTTCAGGAAATACGACTAGAGGTAGAATGGCATGACAGTAAACAATATCCTCGCAAACCTCTTCGCATCGCTGCAGAACGCGGAGATGAGGAGGAAGAAAGAGTGCATCGTCATCCCTGCCTCGAACCTCGCGAGCGAGGTCATGCGCGTCCTCCAGAAGAGGAGGTACATCGGAGAGTTCGAGTTCATAGACGACGGCGTCTCGGGCAAGCTCAGAGTACAGCTCCTCGGCCGGATAAACAAGTGCGGAGCCATAATCCCGCGGTACCCTATCAAGGCGAAGGAGTACACCGAGTGGGAGAGCCGTTATCTGCCTGCGGTAGGGGTCGGGATGCTAATCGTGTCCACGCCGAGCGGAGTCCTGTCGCACACCGAGGCCCAGGAGAAGAACATTGGAGGGAGACTCTTAGGCTATGTCTACTGAGGCCGTTACCGTGCACGCAGTTGAACTGGGCGAGGGCGTTACCGCCTCTGTCAGCGGTAGGAGCATCACGGTCAAGGGTCCGCTAGGCACCGTCACCAAGAGGTTCGACAGGATCCACGTCAACATCGCCGTGAAAGACGGCAAGGTAGAGATCACGCCGTTCACGGAGGGCAAGAAGGACGTCGTCTCGTCAAACACCATGTCCTCCCTCGTCAGGAACATGGTCACGGGCGTCACCAAGGGCTACACCTACAAGCTCAAGGTCGTCTTTGCCCACTTCCCGGTCACTGTAAAGGTGAAGGGCAAGACCGTCGCAGTAGAAAACTTCGTCGGCGAGAGGTCGGCGAGGGTCACCGACATCGTCGGAGACTGCAAGGTGTCCGTCGAGGGCGACGATATTATTATTAAGGGAGTTTCGCTCGAGGACGTTGGACAGACTTCTGCTAATCTAGAACAGGCCACCAAGATCAAACGGAAGGACCAGAGAATATTCTTGGACGGCATCTACGTCTACGAGAAGAAGAAAGGCTGGTAAAGAATGCCAAAGAAACACTCAAAGGAAAACGATTCAGAGGCTCCTCGGCTCGAGCGACTCCTCAAGGTGAGGAAGGAGGTAGCGGAGCACAGGCCAGAGTTCGTGAGACCCGAGAGCTGGCGGTACGACCGTCTTCACCCTGAATGGAGGAAACCAAAGGGGCTCGACAACAAGGTCAGGAAGTCCATCAAGGGCTGGCCGAGGAGGGTGAAGGTCGGATACAGGGGCCCAGCGCCGGTCCGCGGGTACCATTCGAGCGGTCACATCGAGGTCCTGGTGTACAACGCCGAGGACCTTTCCAAGGTGGTCCCGGGCAAGGAGGTAGTCAGGATGGGAGGCACCGTGGGCGCGAGGAAGCGGGCAGAGATCATGAAGAGGGCCTCAGAGCTCGGTCTGAGGGTGCTGAATCCACAGGGGTTGCGAGTCATTGAACCTAAGAAGTAAGCGCAGGTTAGCGGCCGACACCCTCGGCGTCGGCGAGGACCGGATAATATTCGACCCGGAGGCGCAGGACCTCATTCAGGATGCCATCACGAGGAGCACGATCAGGGGTCTCGCGGGGATGGGCGGCATCAAGGTCGCACCCGTAAGGGGCGTCTCTCGTGGACGCGCGCGGGTCAAGCACGCCAAGGGCAAGTCGCGCAAGCAGGGCTCGTTCAGCGGTGCCCTCACTTCGAGGCGCCCCAGGAAGGAGGCGTGGATGATCAAGGTCAGGGCCCTAAGGTGGAGGCTCAAGGTCGCACGCGAGAGGAACGAGATAGGCAAGGACCAGTACAGGAAGCTGTATCGGCAGGTGAAGGGCGGACAGATTCGCGACGTCAAGCACCTCATGGAACTGATGAAGGAGGTCAGGCGATAGACATGGCCGACTACATTCCGATGTACAGGCGCAGAAGGAGCGGCGCCACCGACTACAAGGCGAGGCGCAGGGCCATCCTCTCGAGGGGTACCCTTCTCGCGGTGCGCATCTCGGGCAAGAACGTGAGCGCGCAGTTCCTCAAGCCGACCGTGAAGGGGGACCTTGTGGTTGCGTCGGCGCACTCGCACGCCCTGAAGAAGCTCGGATGGAAGGGTTCGCTGAAGTCGATCCCGGCCTGCTATCTCCTGGGTCTGTGGGCTGGCAAGGAAGCTAAGAAGAAGGGGGTCGAGAGGGCATACCTCTACAACGGTCCGGTCCCGTTCGTGAAGGGGACCAGGATACCCGCGTTCGTCAAGGGTGTCGCAGACGCCGGGGTAGAGATTCCCTTCTCCGAGGAGGTCGTACCTCCGGAGGCCGTCCTCAAGGGAGACGCGATAGCGAAGTACGCGAACGACCTCGCCGCGCAGGACCGACAGCTATACGAGAGGCGGTTCTCTGCGCTGCTGAAGCAGGGCTTCAAGCCCGAGTCATACGCTCAGGACTACGCAAAGGTCAAGCAAGCGATAATGGGGGCTAACTAATGTCACAGCAGCGAGAAAGACGAAGAGACGACAGAGAGGAGCCGCCCTGGGTGCCCAGGACGAAACTGGGCAAGATGGTGCAGGAAGGCAAGATCACCTCGCTCGACGAGATTTTCCAGCTGGGGCTAAAGCTACGCGAGCCCGAGATAGTGAAGACGCTGGTGCCCGACCTCAAGTCCGAGGTCGTGAGCGTTGGCATCGTCCAGAAGCAGACCGACGCGGGAGAGCTCACCAGGTTCGCCGCCGTGGTGGCGGTCGGCAACGGCAACGGATTCTTCGGCGTGGGGAAGGGCAAGGCGGCGCAGATGAAGTCGGCTATAGACAAGGCGACGAATGACGCTCTGCTCAACGTGATACCAGTCCAGCTAGGATGCGGCAGCTGGGAATGCAGGTGCGGCACGAAGCACTCAGTCCCGTACAGGATTGTAGGCAAGGCAGGAAGCGTGCGCGTGGAGCTCCTGCCGGCGCCTAGGTCTCTCGGAACGGTAGCGGGACCAGCCCTTACGAACCTTCTCGGGCTCGCCGGGGTGAAGGACGTCTGGGTCAGGACCTTCGGCTCGACGGACACGCTGTCGTCTCTCGCCAACGCGACCTACGATGCATTCTCCAAGTCGCGAGGACTGAACGTATAGGGTGAAGATGGATGACCAGTATCCTCGCCGTTAATCTTCACGGTCTGATCAACACGCCCGCGCCTGTCCGGACGACCCTGGTGGAGCTCGGCATTGGGAAACGGTTTGCCGCCACGGTGGTCAAGGACGACGCGACCACGATGGGCGCACTCAAGCTCTGCAAGGACTATGTCGCCTGGTGCCCCGTCGACGAGGCGCTGCTCGTCTCGCTGCTCGAGCACCGAGGCAAGCTAAGCACCGTCAAGAGGCTGGACGCCGCCGCCCTTAAGGCGATGGGATACAAGGACCACGCGGACCTCGCGGCCAAGATGCTGAAGAACGGGCTGACCCTATCCTCGCTGTCCGGCGTGAAACCATTCTTCGGTCTTTCTCCACCCCGGGGAGGGCTCAAGCGCTCATCCAGGAGGCGTGCTCGGAGAGAACCCCAGGCTGCCCGACATCGTCAAGAGGATGATTTAGACCATGCCCACAAGAATCAGGAAGGTCAGGAAGCTCCGGGGCTCGAGGACCCATGGCTACGGACAGATAGGCCAGCACAGGCACTCTGGAAAGCAGGGCGGCCACGGGAACGCGGGCCTCCACAAGCACAAGTGGTCCTGGATGGTCATTAACGACCCCGACCACTTCAGCAAGGACCAGTACGACGTCCACAACAGGAACAGGATATCCCGGTGGCTCAACGTGGGTGAGCTGGATGGGATGCAGACAAAGACCTCCGAGGTTGCGATATCGGTCGACCTCACATCGATGGGTGTGGAGAAGCTGCTCGGTTCC
>CAZAMW010000138.1:0-4447 GCA_964486265.1 uncultured Nitrosopumilales archaeon
AAATATTTTAGCCGGCGGGCTAATGGTCGAGTACAAGTGGATCGCGCTCTCGAACACCACCATAGGTGTCCTGATGGCGTCGATAGACACAACCATCGTGCTTATCTCTCTACCCGCCATCTTCAGAGGTATCCAGATCGACCCGCTGACCTCGTTCCAGTACCTGCTGTGGCTCCTCTTCGGCTACAGCGTCGTGACATCTACACTTCTGGTGACCTTCGGAAGGATATCGGACATGTTCGGGAGAGTGAAGTTCTACAATCTGGGTTTTGCGATCTTCACGGTGGGTTCCACGCTGCTCTACCTCACACCGAACACCGGTGACCTCGGCGCCCAGGAGCTCATAGTCTTCCGCATAATTCAGGGGGTCGGCGGCGCGTTCCTCTTCGCGAACGGCGCGGCGATTATCACCGACGCTTTCCCGCAGAATGAGCGCGGGAGGGCCCTCGGCATCAACATGATCTCGGTGCTCGCCGGTTCGACGATAGGTCTGGTCCTCGGTGGCGTTCTAGCGACCTTCGACTGGCGCTACGTCTTTCTCGTGAGCGTGCCGGTCGGTATCATCGGGACGGTCTGGTCCTACTGGAAGCTGAAGGAGACGGGGCAGATCAGGAGGAACCAGAAGCTCGACGTGTGGGGCAATGTCACGTTCGGGGTCGGACTGACGCTTGTCCTGGTGGCCATCTCGTACGGGCTTGTCCCGTTCGGGACCTCCAACACCGGCTGGGGCGACCCTTGGGTAATCGGGTCCCTGGCGGGCGGCCTGGCCCTCCTAGCGGCATTCCCATTCATCGAGCTGAGGGCTCCGGAACCGATGTTCGACCTCAAGTTGTTCAAGAACAGGTCATTCGCCGCCTCTAACCTCGCGGGCCTCCTGGCTTCGATAGCCAGGGGAGGGGTCCAGATAATGCTGATTATCCTTCTTCAGGGGATCTGGCTGCCTCTCCACGGGTACAGCTACGCGTCGACTCCCTTCTGGTCCGGGATCTACATCTTACCTCTGCTGATCGGTTTCGTGATAATGGGGCCCATCAGCGGGTCCCTCGCGGACAAGCACGGTGTGAAGACTCTCACGATACTGGGGATGCTCATATCCGCAATCTCCTTCTTCGCCCTCACCTTCCTCCCGTACGACTTCAGCTATCTGCCGTTCGCGATAATCGTGTTCTTTATGGGCATCGGCAGCGGTCTCTTCGCGTCTCCGAACGTGCTTTCCATCATGAACTCCGTGCCCGCGCAGGCGAGGGGCGTGGCCTCGGGCATGCGCGCCACACTGCAGAACACGGGCCAGACGATAAGCCTCGCCATCTTCTTCACGATCATCATAGCATCACTCACCTCCAGCCTTCCGTCAGCCTTCCAGTCAGCCATGGCGACGGCAGGCGTGCCACAGCTCAGCGCCTACTTCGTCAACATACCAGCGACGAGCGCCGTCTTCGCCGCCTTCCTCGGCTTCAATCCCATCTCCTCCATCCTTGCCACCGTCCCGCAGCCCATCGTGAACTCGATACCACAGAGCACTCTCCACTATCTCAGCGGGACGACGTTCTTCCCGAACGCCATCGCGCCCGCGTTCATGTCGGCTCTTCATGTAACGTTCTACATCGGCCTCGCGATCTCGGTGCTGGCCATGCTCATCTCCTACTTCAGGGGCGATGAGCCGGCCGCGGAGCGCGCTCCGCAAGCCGTCGCTCAGCCGAAGCCCCAGTCACCCATACCTGTGGCGCCGCCTGTAAGAAGGACGGGCGAAAAGGAGGTCTCGGCATGACCTCGCCCCACATCTCTGAGGAGATGGATTTCGTCATCGCGTTCAGGGACGCGTGGAGGAGGATTCAGAGGCTCTCCGAGAAGAACCTCGCCACGATCGGACTCAGTGTCACCGAGCTCCGCATACTGAAACTCCTCTCCCTGCACGGTCCCTCGCCGATGGCCCGCTTCGCGAGCGAGTTCTACATGACGCCGGCGTCCGTTACCGGCATCGTCGACAGGCTCGAGGGCGACGGTCTCGTCGAGCGCGAACGCGTTAGCGCTGACCGCAGGGTCATTCATGTGCGTATCACCCAGAGGGGACGCGAGAGACTCGAAACGGGCCTGAAGCTCAACAACCTCTTCGCTGAGAGGGTGCTAGGGTCGCTCTCGAAGGAACAACAGAAGGAACTCATCGGACTCCTGGACAAGCTAGCCCGCGCCGCCGAAGCCTGACCCCATCGAGCCACATATACCATATTGAATCCGTATGCAATCCTTATACTGCGAGCCAAGAATATGTGGTCCAGGAGACAAGAGAGAATGGCAATGGCAACGGCAATCACAGACGAGGAGATTGGTCGCCTGCAAGGGAACAAGAGTGAGGCCGATTTCGGAAGGACGGAGTTTCTGGAGATAGTCCACGTAGAGAAACCCCGCATAATCTATACCAGTGGGACGAAGCACTTCTTCTTCCTGGCCGGTCTGACGGTCTCAACGAGGGAGTGCAGCCATTCCGACTTTGAGTCGGAACACGTCCTGCTGCCGTGGCTGTCGACCACTGAAAAGTAAGACTCTTTCTAAGCGGCCTTCAGGAGGGGGCCCTCTTCGATCGTCGTCACGATACCCTCTGTGTTCATGTTTATCACGACCTCGGCTATGTCCGCGGCATACTCCGCGGTCCTCCGGATGTCCTCGACGACTAGGGGCAGCACCCTGTCCGTTTCTTCGCCCTTTCCCTTGCCGATGGCATTGAGGATTTCAGCCTGCATCCCTTCGGCGGCCTTGGCGTTCTCAACCACGTCGTCGGCCGACTGGTAGTCGCTCTTGAAGAGCGCCAGCCCGGCTTCCTCGAACAGACCGACCGCGTACTCGCTCATCTTGACTATCTTTTCCAGGACCTGCGGACTGACCTGACCCTCCAGACGCAGGACACCCTCCGCTACCTTGCTTGCGTGGTCGGCGACGCGCTCGACGCTCTTGATTATCAGCCGGTAGTCGAGGCAGTCTCTCCTGCTCTTCAGCTCGATCTCCCTGAGGACAAAGTCGCTCTGCACCGCCATGTTCAGCTGGCGAATGGCGTAGAGGCTGAACCGGTCGACCTCGTCGTCGGATTTTGTGACGGCAGCAGCGGCATCCTTGTCATTCTTCGAGAGAGCCCTTACCGAGTCCCTGTGCATCGACTCGGAGATGAGGAACATTCTCTTCAGCACGTTCTTCACGCTCAGCTCAGGGTAGCTGAGAAGCACCTGCAGCGTGATCCCTTCACGCGAGTCTGCAATAATCTCGGTCCCTATGAGGTGCCTTCTCGTCGCTTCCTTGACTGCATCTCTCTGCGCGGAGGTCAGAGAACCCTCCCTGGCCCTGATCTGTATGGTGCTGTATCCGAGCAGGTAGACCGATATGAGCTGTCGCACGATCGAGTCCGTCTTGTTCTTCGAGGAGACCACGATGAGCGCCTCTGACCTGCTCGAGGCGATCTTCCCCACGCGGGGCGTCACGATCAACGAGGAGTCGCCCTGCTTCTCGACCGCGACCGAGTCGCCTGCTCCCAGACCCATCTCCTCGACCCACTTCTTTGGCAGGGCGAGCATGTACGAGGACTTTCCTGAGAACTGTATCTTCCTAACTTCGCCTTTTTGATGCTCTTTGGACATAATCAACACGAAAAATAGGTACCAATATGGCTCACCGCTTCCATATATTTCCCTTGCGCTCTTCAGATATAGCGTAAAAGTAGGGATCTTGAACGAAAACATGGTATCTTTCTCTGAAACAGCAAGTAAAAGACACGGAATCGGTGGCGCGGTCGTTGGCATAATCGTGATCGTCGTCATAATAGTCTCTGCACTGGCAGGGTACTATGCGGCGGGCACGAGGAGCTCGGTCAGCACCACCACCACGACGTCCGTATCGACAGTCACCTTACCTCCGGTCACCACCACCGTCACGGTCAGCGGAAGCGTCAGTACGGGCGTTCCGCCTCCAACGCTTCCCTCGACCCTGCCCTCAGAGACCATATCCGAGACCGGGTCGACTCTTCTCTATCCACTCTTCAACCTCTGGGTCCCCAACTTCACGAGCCCCTCGGGTCCCTACTCGAACGTGAAGATCAACACCGCTGGCACGGGTAGCGGGATAGGAATATCCAGCGCTGCGGCCGGCACCGTACAGATAGGCGCGTCAGACGCATATCTGACGACGGCGCAGGCGTCTCAGTACCCCAACCTCCTCAACATCCCGCTCGCCATCTCCTCGCAGATGATCAACTACAACCTTCCCATGATCCCGTCGACGATGAACCTGAACTTTTCGGGTAGCGTCCTCGCGGGGATCTACAACGGCTCGATAACGTACTGGAACGACCCAGCGATAGTAGCAATCAACCCTGGTGCCGCAAGTCTCCTCCCGCACCAGACCATCATCCCGATCCACCGTTCCGATGGCAGCGGCGACACCTTCATCTTCACCACCTACCTCT
>CAZAMW010000139.1:0-4446 GCA_964486265.1 uncultured Nitrosopumilales archaeon
AGTTCGCACGCGAAGAGCTCGGAAGCGAGCAACAAGAGGCTTGAGAAGCAGGTCATCTCACTAAGGGCGGAGCTGGCGGCGCTGAAGACTAGCATCGCCAAGGAGGCGGCGAAAAGCAGGGCGAGGGAGGAAGCGTCGTTCTCGAGGGTCCTCGCTAAGGTCAGCCATACGCCCAGGGCCAATAAGCCGGCCAAAAAATCGTCGAAGAAGAAGAGGTAACCGCGCTAGGGTGTCTCCTCTGTCGTCCTTGCCCTTGCGGTCAGGGTCCTGAATATCTCGCCTCCGGTCCCTTCGAAGGATCGGGACCTCTACCAAGCACTCGAGTTCTTCTTGCCCGCATTGCCGAAGCGCCAGCAGATGCAGGAGGGCGAGTCAGAATCCATCAGGGGGGCGGCCGATGAGGCGCGCATGCCCGGTGATAACCTCTCTGCACGGATAAACTACGAGAGTGCGCCGAAGATGGCCATCTATGAGCATGACCGAGAGGCCCTAAAGGAGCTGCTAGAACTCGCAACGGGGTTACGAACATCGAGAGGTTCCGGGGCTATCACCGGACCATACTCCAGAACCTAGATGCGACGATGCGGATAGCCAAGGACTACTACTCTGAGCTCGAAAGACCAAGTCGAGAGGTCCCGCAGGACCGGAACAAAGGGCACTGTAGTCCGTTAGACCTTCACGCACCTGACCAGCAACGATACCGGCGCTGCGACGCTGGCGAGGACTCCACCGATACTGGCGACACCTCCCGTAATCACGGCAAGTATCAGGCCGAGCATGAGGAGCAGCAGCACGACTCCCTCGGAGCCCAACCTGCCGTGGTGGAGGAGCGCTATGACCCCAACGACTATCGCCAGGACGGAGCCGGCACCCACGAACCCATCGGCGAGGCCCAGGAAACCCCCGACGAGCGCGACGGCGCCTCCCACGAGAAGAAGGACCTTCGAAAAGTCGTGCATCCCTGGTTCGACATGCTCTTGATGCCACGGCGCCGGCTTTAGTCGGGATTGGAACAGTTCAAGTGTAAATTGTCCTCTGAGATCCTCTGCAGGCGTCCACCTACGGCGTAGGAGCGGGAGCAACGTGGACACCTCCTTCGTCGGCCGCCTTCACCGCTTCGAAACCCTTCTCCGAGAGCGCGTCCTTCTCCGTAAGATATCCACCCGCTCGGAGTTTCCCCGCCTTCTCCTTCACCTTGACCTCGGCGACACCCGTAAGTGTCGCAATCTCCTCCGAAGCCTTCCCCTGGGACCTATACCACAGTATCGCAACCTCGAAGTCAGACAAGGCCGTATAGCCGTACGTAGTGCTGACGAGTCCGGAGTCCGTAGGCTGCGTGACCACAACGGTGGGCTGAATCATCGGTCTCTCGACGACGGTCCTCTCCTCAGGCTACCCGAGCGTCACCAGACCGCCCACCACGAGACCCACTCCAACAAGAGCGATAACGCCGAAGAGCACCAGCACCCCCAGAGTGGTAAGATAGACGCTCACGATCGCGAGGTTGATAGGAAGGACAGTCTTCTGATACATCTGCAGTAATCCTATCACGCCGAGAAAGAATGCTATCACTCCTGCGACTACTGTCCCTCCACTCAATTCTTCTCGCGTCTTTTCCACGGCCGAATTCTTATACCCAAGTCATGAAAAGAACAGGAAGAGTCGTACGTAACGCCCGCACGAAGACAGACTACGTGTCGGTAGTGCTTGAGTCGGAAAAACAGATTAGTGGATGTTAGTCGATTGACTCTATGATGCGCATGCCAAGAACAGAGCCGAAGATTCCTGTGGGAAATCCCATCCAGAACATCCTCATATTTCTCCAAGAGCGAGCCAAATTCCGACTCTCGGGAATCGATCCCGTCATGACCGGGTCTGCACTGGCCGCGCGCCCGACTTCCACTATCGAGGCTAGACTGGGCCTTACCAACGAACGGGGCGGTTCGGTCCGCGGGTCCTTGGTCTCGAAGAGAGTCAGCAGGTGACCAGCCCTTTGGCCGTCAGACCGTGAGCGCTGATGCACGAGCGACCGCCAGCGGTATCGTCATCTCGTCCCTGTGCATGCCTCCGTGCTGGCCGGTCATCGTCAGGTCCTCTACGCCCGGATGGTGATACCAGGTGGTTCCCTTTCCCTTGGGCAGCACCATCAGGTTGCCGACCCTCTCCATGAAGGTCGGCGTCGGCGCGCCCACGCCGAACAGTCCAGCCGCAACCACGTCGGCCGTCTTCGCAACCGTGGCGAATTCGGAGACCTCGTCGTTCAGGCAATTGTGGACCTCCGCAAGCTTGTCCTCCTGGACGCGGAGATAGACGTCCCTCGGGGCGCCCCAGGGGAGAATCGTCTTCCCGGACGGCGATATGGCGAAACTTTCGACGAGCGGCTTGTATGCATCCAGCCAGCGGGTCTGAGTCATCGGACTGAAGACGTGCCCGTGGTCGGCCGTGACCACCAACAGGGTCTTCGACGCGGTCGCCCCGTCGACCTTGCTCAGAAGTCCGGCGTCGAGGGCTCCCGAGACCCGCGCAGCTTCCAGATAGGACTCCTCCGAACCAGGGCCGTAGACATGTTCCGTCGAGTCGATTGTACTCCAGTAGACGTAGTGCAGCGACGGGCCGGTGCTCGCCTCCAGCCCCTTCCTGAGCGTCACTGCCAGGTCGGGAGCGTCGAAATAGGGATGTACCTCGCTCTTAGAATGAATCAGCCTGCTGTATGAACTATAGGCTATGGGGCGGGGGATGTAGGAGCGGGTCCCCACGCCTTCCCTGGCCAGGCGGGCGAAGATTGGCTCCCCTTCGAAGAGCGTCCCTGGGTCGACGCCCTTGAGGAGGTCGCTCCCATGCGACCCCATCGGTGAGAACGGGAGCGTCTTTATGATTCCGTCGGCCTCCTTCAGGTACAGGAACCATTCGATCAGCGAGTGTTCTTGTGGGGTGAGTCCTGTCGTGATGGTCGTGAGCGCTGTCGAAGTGGTCGATGGAAAGACTGTGGTCAGAGGACTGACCCTTCCGCGTCCGCTGATCTTCGGGAATAAGCCCTGTCCGACCTGTCTCCCCCACTCGCCGAGTCCTAGCCCATCGAAGACAAAGAGGACGACGTTCTGAACTCCCGTGGTGTCGACCCCTTCGAAGTCTGCGTCGGGGAGCTTGTTCCTCCCGTTCTCCACTCCGAGTATCGACATGAGCGTCGAGGGGACATTAGAAAGACAGTTTGATGAGTAATCGGGCTGGACGCTGCCCTCCTCGAAGCGAAGGTCGGTCAAGGGAGAATCAGACGGCTACGGCCATATGCCGAGCGTCTTGACGGCGTCTGCCACCCTGCCAATGCCGACTATCAGGGCTCCGGTCCTCATCGACACGTCGAGCTTGCTCGTCACAGCGTGAACTCCAGCGAATGCGGAGGTTATCTTCTTCTCGAGCCGCTCATTGACTTCGTCCTCGCTCCAGTAGAGCCTTTCGAGGTTCTGCACCCATTCCAGATAGCTCACGATTACTCCACCGGAGTTCGCGAGTATGTCGGGTACCAGGAAGATGCCGTTAGCATCTATCACCTTGTCGGCGTCGGGTGTAGTGGGTCCGTTCGCGCACTCGGTGATGACCTTGGCCTTCACGCCCTTCGCAAGGTCCTTCGTTATGGCGTTCTCGAGCGCGGCGGGGCAAAGGACGTCACACTCGGTGCGTAGCAGCTGTTCGTTCGATATCTCCTCGGTCCCGGGGAACCCGACGACCGTCCCTGTTTTTTCCTTGAAGGCCAGAACCTTCCGTGCATCCATCCCGCTCTTGTTGCGTATGCCGCCCTGGGAGTCGCTGGCGGCTATGAGCTTCGCCCCCATCTCTTGCATTATCAGCGCGTAGTTGGACCCGGCGTTGCCGTACCCCTGGACCGCCATGGTGGCTCCCTTCAGCGGCATCCCCTTCACCCGGAAGGCTTCCCTGGTGCAGAAGGCTGCGCCTCTTCCGGTCGCCGTGTCCCTCCCGAGCGATCCGCCGAGAGAGACGGGCTTCCCTGTCACCACCCCAGGGACCGCATGGCCTTTGATGAGACTGTACGTGTCGAGTATCCATGCCATCACCTGAGCGTTTGTGTAGACGTCGGGGGCCGGGATGTCCTGGTCCGGTCCGATGATGTTGGCTATGCCTGCAGCATATCTACGGGTAAGCCTCTCCAACTCTGCCTGAGACATCTTCTTCGGGTCGCAAACCACCCCACCCTTTGCGCCACCAAACGGAATGTCGGCCACGCTGCACTTCCAGGTCATCCAGGCCGAGAGCGCCTTCACTTCGTTGAGGGAAACTCCGGGGTGGTACCTTATGCCTCCCTTGAACGGGCCCCGGGCGTCGTTGTACTGGACCCTGTAACCAGTGAAGATCCTCGTGCTTCCGTCGTCCATCCTGACGGGTAGTGACACCTGCACGACCCGCTTGGGCTGCCTGAGCAGCGACTTGGTA
>CAZAMW010000140.1:0-4441 GCA_964486265.1 uncultured Nitrosopumilales archaeon
CTGTCCTCTGGCGAGAGATCGGTCCACCAGTCAAACACAAACTCCTTGTCGGCCCTGATTCTTCTCGTGAGCGATATCTCGAAAGCCACGGCCCGTTCAGAGCGAGCTAGGTGAAGGCGGTATTGAGCATTCCGTAGTCCATCTTTACGCGCGGATGAAACGGTTAACCTCCTCCGAACAAGGATAACACTTCGATATTTGGATCCCCCGGCTTCCGTTGCCCATATGCCCTCGCCGACGAACGAGGAGCGCTTCCCGATGACCCTTCTCGGATTCCCCGTAGGCGGATTATAATCCCCGGGGAAAGTTGCAAAACGAACTCGGATTTGAAATTCTGTGAATGCTGGGGCGGAAGGGACCGACCGTCAGCGGTGTAAGCGGAAACCAGCCTTGATCTTGGTTCTGTCCCATTTAAACTGCGGAAGAACAAAGAGTTCCTCGATCCGTTCGATAGAATCCATATTATATCAAGGTGAAAACACAACCTTCCGGTGGTCAATTGACTTCATCAGAAGAAAAGGCGGGACCAAAGGTTGTTGCCGAACTTGCCGAAAGCTACGTCTTCAGGATGAGCTTCCCTGACGCTAACAACGTCACTCTCATCATGGACGAACCCCCACCGCTTGGGAATCTTGTAGGACCGAACGCGTCGAGAGTGCTCGCCGCAGCCGTGACTAACTGCCTCAGTGCGAGTCTGCTCTTCTGTCTCAGGAGGTCGAAGGTCGATGTGAGTGGCATCAGAGCCGAGGCGGAACCTCATCTGGAGCGCAACGAGGATGGCTACTGGAGGGTAACGAGGATCGATGTGAAGATAAAACCATACCTCCCCGCATCAAAAGACCAGTACAAGACCAAGAGGTGCCTGGACATTTTTGAGAAGTACTGCGTCGTCACGGGCGCGGTAAGAGATGGGATAAAAATCAACGTCGAAGTCGAATCATGAATTGTCTACAGGACAAAAGGCTAGGCGTGAGGTATCGTAAGTACCTGGGGTGGAATGTGGAACGCCCAGATGGCTTCCTTGGGCACTCGACTAAACCTTAATCGCTGTGGTGACCTTCACCACGACATCGGGGGGTCGGGCCGAAGTACGGAAAAGATCCTATTGACGGCAGCACCGCATCGGTGAGCTAAACGTCCAGCAAGCAAAAACCTAGTGGCGAGGGACGCGACTCGACGTACTATCAGCGCCTTCCGAACAGCGAAGCCCTGAAGGAACTGCGCAGCGATCCCGCACGGGGACTGTCGAAGGAGGAAGCGGAGATCAGGCTATCCAGGTACGGCCGGAACGAGGTACCGGAAAGAAGGAGCAGCCCCACCCTGAGACTTGCAAGGAAATTCTGGGGACTTACCGCATGGATGCTAGAGCTGACCATGCTCCTCTCGTTCCTCTTGGGGAACTATCTCGATGTCTGGGTCATCGGCGCCCTGCTCGTAGTCAACGCGGCCATCGGTTTCGCTCAGGAACAGAAGGCATCGGACGCGATGGAGACGCTCAGAGAGAGACTGCAGGTCAACGCCAGGGTCTTGAGAGACGGAGGATGGCAGGCGATTCCTGCGAAGGAGCTCGTGCCCGGGGACATTGTAAGGGTCAGGGCTGGAGACTTCGTTCCCGCTGACCTCAAGATGATCGATGGGTCGAATCTTGGGGTTGATCAGTCTGCCCTCACGGGAGAGTCGATGGTCGTTGAAAAGAAGGAGGACGAAATACTCTTCTCGGGCGCGACCGTCAAGCGAGGAGAGGCGAACGCGGTCGTCGTGGCGACAGGCGCCAGCACATTCTTCGGTACGACAACCGAGCTTCTTCAGACTGCGAGGCCGAAGCTGCACATGGAGGAGGTGACTTCGAAGGTGGCCAGATGGCTGCTCGTGATGGTCGGAGCCCTGATAGCGCTGATCATGGCCTGGTCTTACATCGAGGGGCTCGACCTCCTCCAGGTGCTTCCGCTGGCGCTGGTGATGGTCGTCTTCGCAGTTCCCGTGGCGCTCCCCGCTATGTTCACCGTGAGCATGGCCATAGGATCCCTTGAGCTTGCGAAAAAGGGTGTACTCGTGACGCGGTTGAGTGCTTCCGAGGACGCAGCCTCGATGGACATACTCTGCGCAGACAAGACGGGAACCATCACCTCCAACAAACTCTCAGTCACCGACGTGATAGCGGCGGAAGGGTTTCATGACGACGACGTCATCGCCAACGGCGCCCTGGCTTCGCAGGAGGCGAATCAAGATCCCATAGACATCGCTTTCATATCGGCCGCCAATGAAAGAAATCTGGTGAACAATTCTTACGTTCAGAAGCGATTCGTACCTTTCGACCCCAAGACACGGCGGACGGAAGCGCTCCTGGTCTCTGGTAGAGGAGAGTACAGAGTGATGAAGGGTGCCGCTGAGACGGTCGCTCAAGCGTGTGGTTTGGACCTGCGAGGCGCGGGAATGGAACAGAAGATGAATGACTTCGCTGCGAGAGGGTACAGGACGCTTGCGGTGGCCATCTCAGGACCCGATAGCGCCCTCAGGTTTTGCGGCCTCGTCGCCCTCTACGACGCGCCGCGACCAGATTCCAAGAAGCTGATAAGGGAACTGGCGGAGTTAGGGGTATCCGTAAAGATGTTGACCGGAGACGCCCTTCCCATAGCCAAGGAAATCTCCAATCAGATTGGCCTTGGGGATTCGCTGGTGCGCGCGTCAGATTTGAAGAGCGAGACGGAGAAGCAGCCGTCCAAGGCTATCGAGATTGCGGAGAAAAGCAGCGGCTTCGCAGAGATATATCCCGAGGACAAGTACCTGATCGTGAAGAGCCTGCAGGCGGGCGGTCACATAACCGGCATGACGGGCGACGGGGTTAACGACGCTCCCGCGCTCCGACAGGCTGAGGTGGGAGTCGCAGTTAGCAATGCAACGGACGTGGCGAAAGGTGCAGCGAGCGCGGTCCTGACCGATGCGGGGCTCTCGAACATAGTCGGCCTCATTAAAGTCGGGAGGATGATATACCAGAGGATAGTCACTTGGACGCTCAGCAAGATCGTCAAGACCTTCCAGGTCGCGGTGTTCATAGCCCTCGCATTCTTCCTAACTGGATACTACGTCGTTTCGGCCTTGGATATAATTCTCCTGCTCCTTTTCCTGGACTTTGTGACGATTTCGCTGTCGACAGACAGGGTTCGATGGTCGAGACTGCCCGAGAAATGGAATGTGACCGGTCTGGTGAAGGTCGGCGTGTTGCTGGGTGGAGTCACGGTGACAGAGTTGCTGGGCCTTCTATTCCTAGGACTTAGATACCTAGGATTATCGGACGACATCGGAAGCCTGCAGACGTTTAGCTTTGCCGCGCTGTTCTACCTCGGGATCTTCACCATCCTCATTGTGAGGGAGAGGGGACTCTTCTGGAACTCTTCCCCGAGTAGGACGCTAATGGTGGCCCTGATAGCAGACATGGTGTTGGTCGCCGGGCTCGTTACGGTCGGCATACCAGGAGTGGCACCGATCCCATTGACGTCCCTGGCGCTTGTCTTCTCGTATGTGGCAGTGTTTTCCCTGGCGGTGAACGACCGCGTGAAGCATGTCCTCATGGTTCGGTTCGGCATAGCCGCGTGAGGACCATCCAGTTTGTAGCCGCTTGGCTGTGGGTCGCCCGCAAGGGCACGCCTCGTATCGGTCCAGTTTGCTCGGGATGCCGGGAGCGCGTGCTGACCGTGCCCGGGGCGTTCATGATTCACGAACCGCCAATCCTGCCGTTCCTTGCGCTCCGGCCGCGCGCGAGTTCATCAATATTGGATTTTAGATCCTCATGAGGAAGTCCTCGGGTGGTTCGGCAGACCCGGCCGGGTGCTTGTGCTGGGTTCCGCACCTCTTCAGGTGGCGTTCGTACCTTTTGTCGCTGATCAGCTTCCCACACTTAGGACATACTGGCATAAATATGACTGCAGTAAAGTGCCGTATACGGCTTTCCGTTCGCCTAACAACGGCGCGGCCTTGTAACTCGAAGCCCGGCCCTCGCGTCGAGCAAACTGTTCAAAGAACTCAGCGAGCTGCGCCACGTACGGAACTTCCAGCGGGTAAATCCTCCCCATCTCCTCAGCCTTCTTCATCTACACCTTCGGCTGGGGTGCCACCCCATCTTCTCCATATACGTGAACGAAGACCTCTCAGACATCTTCGGGTCGAGGGGCTCGAGAGGATAGCCAACCTCGAGCTCCCAGAGCACGATGCCGGCGAGCTTGCCCTGCTCTTGCAGGAGCTGAACCTCTACGTCCAGCAGCACGCACAGGTCGAGACCCAGGTGGCGAGGGCCGACACCGCCGTGAAGAGGTTCTACCTCAAGATGATTCGGAAAGGAAGGGCCCCTCAGGAGGCGGAGGTAGCGGCCGCGAGGAAGCTCTCCTGGATCGTGTGGGGTAAGCTCATGTCCAGGCAGAGGTATGTGGATGAGGACAAGCGGCTA
>CAZAMW010000141.1:0-4415 GCA_964486265.1 uncultured Nitrosopumilales archaeon
TCGCGATGATTCACTCCCTGACCTGACCTTGCCCTGGGCGACGAGCCTTATCATTGATAGCTCCACCTCGTCCTGGGGTATCCCGAGACGGGACGACGTCTCTGTGACGTCGATGACCCCGTTGTGCGCGGTCGCATACCTGAGCACCTCGCTCTCGACCTTCGGGTCGGTCCTGCTGGAGAATAAGGTTCCGAGAATCGGGCTCTCCTCCTCTTCGAAATCGTCTCCCGTGGCAAGTATCGGGATGCGGTCGTCTGAATGTGAGACTTCGGACTCGAACCGGCTCGGCATCACGTGCAGGCTCTGTTTGAGCTTCTCCGCCTGCTCCTCTGCGAACTTTCGTGCCTGCTCGACCAGCTCCTCGGCGTTCTCGTTGTGGATATCGACTTGGATGCCCGGCGAGAGCTGGCCCATCTGGGCCATCGTCTCCGTGAGCGTGTTGTTGATGCTCTCCGACGTGGCGTCTAACGCAGGGACGAAGCCCTCCATCGTCTTGCTGACGACCTTCAGAGACTTGAACGCGGTCGTCATGTGGGCCATCGCGTCGCCTATCTCCATTATGCTCTGGAGCCTGAGGGTCACCTGGATCAGCGCGAGCTCGCTCGCCTCCACCACCTTCATTGTCTTGCGGACCTCGGCGTGCTCGTTGGCATACACGCTGGCCTTGGACTTGTTCTTCTCCTGAAGGGCGCGGACCGTGGAATCGAAGAGCTTCTGCCTCCTCTCCGACAGGCGACCGCGTAGCGTCTCGAGCTCTCTTCTTTGAATCTCTATCTCCTTGAGGGCAGTGACGATCTTGCCTTTGTACTCGCCTTCCTTTCTCCCGGCGAGTAGCTTCAAGGAGCTAATCGTTCCCAATCCTCACTAACCACTTTCTGAGCGGGTTGGATGTAAAATGAATAATCACTGTCTTAGTCAACAAATAGAAACAAAAGACTGAACGACCAACGAACTTCGCGGTCGACGAGGCTGAAGATGACAATCTTAGCTCACTAGTTTCCGAGAAAAAGGGGAGTAGAGGGGGTGCGACTCCCGCGGGACCCGAGGGCCTCGCGGGACGTACCCGCCTCCTGGTTTCTTCCTAAGACGTTTCTGCGGATCCTTCCACAGAGGGGAGTCCAGAGGGAATCTCTGGGAACTTCTCCTTCATCCTCTGCTCTGCCACTGCCGCGGCCTCGGCAAGGACCTTCTCCGCGTCCTCGTTGGCAGCCTCGAAGTTCAGCGAGTATCCACCTACCGTGCCGGCATCTACGAGGATGCTGCTCAGCAGGCCGGATATCTCTCCGATCTCTCCTTCTGCCTCCGGGAGCACGCTGACGAGTCCCTGTCTCACGCTGCGGATGACTGACATCGCTGGGGTGAGGGTGACGACAATGTCGCCGAGTTCGGTGATGGTGTTGAGTCTGAGGGTGATCTGCTCGAGGGCCAGTTTGGCCTGGGTGACCATTCTGTTCATCTTCCTTACCTCCGCGAGCTCATTCGCGTAGACTGAAGCGTGCTGCGAGTCATGCTTCTGGATAGATGAGACGACCTTGTTGAAGATCGAGGCATCCCTCTCCCTAAGCTTGGCGGTGGTCGCGTCGAGCTTTGCGACCTGGACTTGGATCTGTCTGATGGCTAGGTCCAACCTCGGCTTGAGTGGACCTGGGTTCTTTACGGACTCACGCATTCTTGACGTGAATCCCTGGCTGTTGGATTTCTCCCACTTGCTGGAAAAAGTGCTCATGCGCCACAGGTGCACGGGATGAAGATAAATCGCCGGTGTCACCGGAATCCGCGTCACCGCGGTGACAGAGGTCGCGGCGACAAGATTTTTTGACCTTGTTGTTTGCCGAAGATGACTCCGGACCTTATCGTACCAATTGCGCATCATGAGCAGAGTGTCCTTGGGGGCGCGGGAGCCGTCGGCGTTTTGAGGTTCGCGGACGAGTCGAGAGACCTCGCGCTGGGGCTCCAGGCGTTCGGTCTGACCGAGTACGAGGCCAAGGTCTACATCGCCCTTCTGTCGAACGGTCCCAGCACCGTAAACCAGCTCCAGTACGCGGCCGGGGTGCCCAGGACAAAGGTGTACCAGGTATCCCTGCAGCTCGCGAAGAAGGGGGCCCTCAAGGAGCTGGAGGGCAAACCGGTGAAGTTCGAAGCCCTACCCCCGGAAGTGTTCCAGAACGTACTCACGGAGAGGGAGAGGACCATAAAGTCGCTCAGGAGGGTCATGAGCTCTCTCAAGAAGGTGAGGGAGAGGAATATCATGCCTCAGGACTCGATAGAGGAGAGATACCTCTCGCTCGGCTCCCAGAGCGTACTGCTCAAGCTCAAGGACGCCATACTGCGGTCCCAGCAGAGCATGAGGTGCATCGTGGACAGCTGGGGACTGCACCTGGTCCAGGAGTGCGCGGAGGAGCTCGAGACCGCCTGCAGGCAGGACGTGGACGTCAGGGTGATCTCATCGGTCCCACCGGCGCTGCCAACCTTTCCCTTCGCTTCCTCGAAGCTAAAGGTCCGCTACGGCAGGCACATGCAGGGGCGCAGCGCGTTCATCATCGACAGCACCGAAGTTATCATAGTCAACACGCAGACCGGAAGGGGATTCCAGTTCATGCTCGGCGAGCTGAAGGGCGCCATTGGCGAGGACCTGTTCACCGAGTACTGGCGGAGTTCGACCGGGAGCAGGACCCTGGCATCGGTCTCTCACACGGACAACCTTCCGTTCCTTATCGATAGCCAGAAGATGGGCAAGGCGTTCGTCGAGGCGGTGTCGAAGGCGGTCCGCGACGAGAAGGACATCGAGCGAATAGGTCAGGAGTTCCTGAACATACTCGGTGAACGCGTCGACCCGAAGATCAAGCAGGAAAGCTTCGAGAACGCGGTGAGCCTCATCGTCGCGCTGATGCAGGAGGACCTGGGTGAGGAGACCACGGCAGAGTACGACCCGCTGACCAGAATATTCAGGCTCGAGCTCCCGAGCTACCAGGAGGGGACGCCGACCTCTGCCTGGTACTTCGCCCTGGCGGGCCTTCTCAAGAACACCGGAATCAAGAACGAACTCTTGCACGACATGCCGTTCCCGGAGGCGAGGAACCGCATAATCCAGAGGAAGTTCGCAGCCACGAGCTAGTCGACTGCAGCCCAGACCAGGGCCGCAAGCACCATCAGGAAGCCGCCGGCTATCCCCGCCAGTATGGCCCCGGCGATGTCCTGATTCACTCCGAGGTCCTCGACGAGGTTGACCACGGAGGAACGTAGCAGCCATGCCAAGAAGCCGAGGACGTAACCGAACAGTGCGAAACCTAGCAGAACCGTCTTCCTGCCCATCTTCTTACTTTCGAACAGCAAGCCCGGTTAGGTATATAAGAAATGCTGGGTAACCGGTTTTGGGAAACGGGTCTAGTTAAGCGAAGACTTTATCAAGTGTAAGCTTAAACACGCCGCATGGACCTATTCTACGCCCTGGCGGAGCCGCGGCGGAGGACGGTGATTGAACTCCTCGCCAGCAGAGGAGCGATGCCGGCCACAGAGATATGCGCCGCTTTCGACGTGAGCCCCCAGGCAATCTCACAGCACCTGAAGGTACTCCGTGAATCGAACGTCCTGCAGATGGAGAAGTGGGCCCAGATGAGGATATACAGTATCAACCCCGACGCGCTCATGCAGGTGGAGGGCTGGACGAGGAAGATGACCCAGCTCTGGAGCGAACGATTCGACAGGTTGGATGAGCTGCTCGAAGAGCAGAAGAAGAGCGCTCCGGGGAGCGGCGAGTGATGTCGAGAGCGAAATCGGCTCCTAGAAAGGAGGCCAAACAAAAGGAAGTGGCTCAGGAGTTCTTCAAGTTCATCATGGCCGGAAGGCCGAAGGAAGCGAGGCACCTCTTCGCGGCCAACTGCAAGCACCACAACCCGTACCTGAGGCAGGGCATGGACGCCCTCCTCGAAAGTATGGCAGGGGTGCAGACGAACGGGATAGACGGGACGACGCCCAACGATGTGAGTTTCGACATCGAACACGTGCTCGCCGACGGTGACTTGGTCGCGGTACACACGAACCTCTCCTCCAGGTCCGACGCAAGGGTCGGGTTGAGACAGGTCCACCTCTTCCGGTTCCGAGGCGGCAGAGTCGTCGAATACTGGGACGTGACGCAGATGGTCCCGAAGGAGGCCCGCTATCCCCGGAGGATGTTCTAGGCTGGGACGGTAGCTATGATGAAGAACAAGACAACCGTCACCGCAGAGCCGGGCAAACAGGATTTTCTAATCACCCGGGAGTTTGATGGTCCGCGAGAACTCGTCTTCAAGGCCTTCACAGACCCCGGCCTGTACGTCAGGTGGCTGCTAGGCCCGAAGAAGCACGGGCTGAGCATGAGGCTCGAGAAGTTCGAACCGAAGACGGGAGGCTCCTGGCGGTACATCCAGTGGGACAAC
>CAZAMW010000142.1:0-4393 GCA_964486265.1 uncultured Nitrosopumilales archaeon
CACGGGCATCATCTCCAAGGCGGGCTCCCTCGGCTTCGTCAACCCCGGGCTCGTGACGTTCGGCCTGGCCACCTTCTCGACGATAGCCTTCGCCTTCATATCGATCCAGGGGTTCCAGTTCGGAGCCTACTTCGGGGGCGAGATGAGAAACGTCAGGAAGTCGATGATAACAGCGGCCCTCGCGGGAGGCATAATCAGCGCGCTCGTCTACGCCCTCTACGGCTACGTCACCCAGGGCGTGATGGGGGCGAACTTCATGAACGCAATCTCCTACCTGCAGTACGGCACGACCTCGTACAACCTGCCTGTCCCGTGGAACAACTTTTTCTTCTCGATGCTGCTCCTGAAGAACCCCGCACTCATCGGGCTGACCGTGGTCGGGCTGATGGCGTGGGGCATAAGCGGGGCCGTGGCGATCGCGCTCATAGATTCCAGGATAATGTTCGCCTGGGGCTTCGACAGGGCGGTCCCCGCCAAGATCTCCTACGTCAGCGACCGGCTGCACACTCCCGTGGTGGCGCTGGCCGTATTCGCCCTCCTCACAGAGATCGGCCTCGTCCTGAGCGTCTACGGCGGGGTCATCTTCTCGTTCCTGAACATCACGCTGGTGCTGACAGCTCTCTTCGCCTTTGTCGGGTTCGTCGCGATCATCTTCCCCTACAGGAGGAAGAGCCTGTTCGAGATGTCTCCGGTTTCAAGGTACAGGATCGGAGGGCTGCCGGCGATCTCGGCTCTCGGCGGACTGTGTCTCGTGATGTTCGCGTTCCTGACATACTATGCGCTGCTGAACCCGGCCGCAGAAGGACCGACGAGCGCCCCTGCGCTCGCTTCGCTGGGGGTCATCTTCCTGATTGGCGTGTCGGCCTACTTCATCACGAGGGCGTACTACAGGTCCAGGGGCATAGACGTCACCAAAGCGTTCGCTGAGATTCCGCCGGAGTAGCCTCCGGGCGGCTATCCCGGCGCGCCGAAGTGCGGGATAACCTTCTCGCCCATCATCCTGATGAAGCCCTGCTCGTCGGGGCTGATGCTCTGCACGTGGTAGTTGGTATAGCCCAGCTTCGCGTACTTCTCGATGTTCTTGATGCAGTCCTCCGGGTCGGTCGTGATGAGCCAGTTCCTGGCGAGCTCCTTCGGGTCGATGAAGTGGCTGTAGCTCTCGACCTCCTTGGGGTCGGCGACGGTGTACTGGAAGAGGAACGGGAGCAGCGTGGCAGCCTCCTGCCTGCAGGCGGCCATCGCCCTGTCGTAGTCGGCGTCGAACGAAACGCCGAAGTTGAGGTGCCTCACCAGCTTCGAAGGGTCGCGTCCGGCCCTGCGGGCGGCTCCCTCGAACAGGGACATCGTGTCCGGCCCGGTGAGCTGCGGCACGGCGATGAGTCCGTCGGCGTACTTGCCTGCGAGTTCAAGCGTCTTGGGCTTGCCCGCCGCGAGGAGCATCGGGATGTGGCCTATCGGCTTCGAGTAGAGGCGCGTCTTCTTCAGCTTGAAGAACTCCCCGTTGAACGTAGTCTCCTCCTTGGTCCACAGGCTCCTTATGATTATCATGGCCTCCTCGAGGCGCTTCACCCTCTCGGCGGGCGAAGGCCACTCGCACCCGGCAGGGACCTCGTTGATGGCCTCGCCGGCTCCGAGGCCCAGGAAGACCCTCCGCGGGAACATCTGCTCCATCGTCGCAAAGGCCTGCGCGATTATCGTCGGGTTGTACCTCAGGATGGGGGCTGTGACGACGGTGCCCACGGGGGATGTCCTCGTCCTGGCCGCGACCGCGGAGAGCCAGACCCATGCGAACGCGCAACACTTCCCCGTGTGCGTCCACGGGTAGAAGTGGTCGGAGGCCCCGAACATCTGGAAGCCCGACTGCTCAGCGAGCACCGCGTACTCCATTGACTTCGCCGGGGGTGCGGTTCCGAGGTCCGTCATGTAGCCGATGGTTACCATGTCTGTCGTCGGTGCGTGCACAGGACCACGACTAAAGCAATGCGGTGCGGCGTTTATCTGCGGGAGATTGGGAAGGGTGGGATGTGGCTGAACTGGCGGCGTCGCGCCTCTCGAGGACCGGACGGGCTTGATCTCCGAGGCTGCCCTGCTTCTCGCCGCCGCGGCCGTCGGCATCCTGCACATGTCCGCGCCTGACCACTGGGCAACTCTCATCATACTCGGGAGGACGGAGAAGTGGAGCAGGACGCGTCTGATGGGTGTCGGGACGGTCACGGCCCTGGGCCACGTGGGTCTCTCCGTCTTCCTGGGATTCCTCATCCTGGGCCTCGGCCTCCTGTTCTCGAAGGAGGTCTCCGTCTACATCACCGAGGGGATAGGCCTGGTCATGCTCATCGGCGGAGGAGGCTACGCCGTCCGCGAGCTGCTGGGGAGACCGCAGGAGGACTACGAGAGAGAGACCGAGGACAGGCTCCAGAAGGGGGAGGAAGAGTTCGGGAAGCGCTTCGGATACTTCGCCGTGCTGGGCGCCGCACTTTCACCCGACCTGGCGATTCTGCCCATCTTCCTGCTGGCGCTTCCCGTCGGGCTGGGCTTTGCGTTCACGACGGCCGTTGTCTTCGGGGTCGCCTCGATAGCGGCGCTGCTTCTCTTCCTCGTCCTGGGTACGGCGGGGCTCGCCAGGATGTTCGAGAGGATACCCCCGAAGTACAACGACGCGCTGGTGGGCGGGGTCATCGCGGTGGTCGGGCTCTACATCCTGCTCGTCGGCTGACTCGGACCGCGTCCCTTAAATGACCTGAAGGGACCGAACGGCTCCCGAGGACCCAGTTGAGAAACCACAGGATACGGGTCGAGGCCGAGGTCTCTTCGTGGATGGACCCGGACTATACCATGAAGAACGTAGTGCTCGCCGAGAAGGCGGGGTTCGAAGGCGCGTGGTTCGGGGACCACTTCCTTCCGTGGCAGCACTCGTTCAAGTACGCCTTCTATGTCTGGACCGCGATGGCCGCCGCCGCAGAGCGGACCAGGAAGATCCCGGTCTGTTCGAGCGTGACCACGCCCATCGGCGGCAGATACCATCCTGCGATCGTGGCGCAGGCCGTGGGTACGCTTGACGCCACGTGGCCGGGCAGGTTCAGGGTCGGCGTCGGCTCCGGAGAAGCCGTCAACGAGATACCCTTCATGGGGAGGTGGCCCCCCTGGCGCGAGAGGATCGACAGGCTCGTCGAGGGGCTGGAGCTGATGAGGCGGCTCTGGACCTCGAAGAGGTACTTCGACTTCGAGGGCAGGTACTTCCCGATGAAGGACGCCTTCCTCTACGTCAAGCCGAAGACGAAGGTCCAGGTCTACTTCTCGGCGATAGGGGAGAAGGCGGCCGAGATGGCCGGGCGCCACGGAGACCACCTCTACACTCTGAACCAGGTCGAGGCGTGCAGGGACGTGACCTACCCGGCCTTTGAGAGGGGAGCCGAGAAGGCGCACAAGGACAGGTCGAAGATGGAGAAGGTCGCCGTGATAGGCGGCGGGCTCGTCGACCTGAAGGGCGCCGTCCGCAACATCAGGAGATGGAACAGCGGAGCGGCGAAGATAGAGAACTTCTCCAAGGCTGACCCGCGCGCGATAGAGAACTCTGGGAAGGACGTCCCGGACGACTGGATCTACGAGCACTACTATCTCTGCGAGAAGGGGGCGGAGATGATTGAGGTGATCGACAGGTACAGGAAGATTGGGACCGACGCTTTCGTGTTCGCGGACATGAGCCCGGACCCGCGGAAGACCATCGAGGTCTTCCGGAAGGAGATAATCCCCTACTTCAAGAGGAAGAGGTAGCCGGCTCAGCGGGACATCCTGTCGATGACGGTCCTCTCGACGCCCGGCTGGTGGGTCGCGAGCATGCTGACCGCGTCGTTGATCCCGCCCAGCGAGATATGCTTGGTGACGGACTGGGACAGTTCAACGCGCCCGGATGCCTCGAGGTCGAGTATCTCGGCGAGCTCCTTCCTGTTGTGGTCGCCGGAGACCATCAGGCGCCCCTCGCGGAGGCCCATGAAGTTGGTCTCGAACGGCTTGAGCTGCAGGCCCACGCTGACTATCGAACCGGTCTCGTAGGCGTTCTTCCCCTTCGCCGCCTTGATGGCCTGCTCCATCGCAGCATGGGAGCCAGAGCACTCGATGGCCGCGTCGACTCCCCATCCGTCGGTCTCGTTCTTGACTATCTCGAGCACGTCCTGCCTCGAGGGGTTTATCGTGACGTCTGCGCCGTACTTCCTCGCGGCCTCGAGCTTGGAGTCCACGAGGTCGACGGAGATGACCTTGCCCGCCCCGAAGTACCTCGCCCACATCGCCGCGTGGAGCCCCACGCCGCCGGCACCGAAGACGATTGCGGTGTCCCCGCGTCTGAGGCCCGATATCGTGACCGCGTGATAGGCGGTGGATACTGCACAGCCGGTCA
>CAZAMW010000143.1:0-4388 GCA_964486265.1 uncultured Nitrosopumilales archaeon
GCTTATCACTCTTTTCAACACAGAGGCGATCCCAACCGCACGGCTCCCGGTCCATCATCAAAGAACGGCCGGCAGGGTGTCAGGGGACGCCCTGCTTCTCGTCTGCGTGTACTGGACACTGTGGTGTTCTGAGGGTGGACAATCACCGTTCGCAACTCTTGCCGGAGAGCCGCTCGTGTCGCTTGCCCCGCGGTCTGCGCGATGGGAGAAATCCAGGAGCATCGGGGGCATCAACGCGCAGGCTACCATGACGGGTAGCAGAAAGTAGCTCCAGAACCCATCCACTGGCAGCACGAACGCACCCACGGCCCCCAGCACTACAAGCCCCGTCAGGAGCTCCTTCTCGGTCCTCCGGAGCTTGCAAGCCACCACGCCGGTACAGGCGACGAAGACGGCGACCCGGACGGAGACCGGCATCTCGAACCCGGTACCGGAGAGGACGAGAGGATAGAGGCTCCAGGTGCCGTTCTGCTGCAGCGGCCTCGTGAACTGGAAGAGCACCGCGTCGTGCAGGAATTGCGCCGGTCCCGGGACGACGAATGGTAGGATGACCGCCAGGGAGACGGCTACCGAAATGAGAGGAGTCTTCAGGTCGCGGCGCGAGAGGAAATAGGCTGCAAACACCGGAAAGAGGATTATGAGGAGCTGGTCCGTGGCGAGTCCGAGACCCAGCGCTAATCCGGCAAGCGACCATCTTTCGACCGTAATCGCTGCCAGAGCGCAGGAGAGGAACATCGCGCCTACCATGAGGTTGGACCCGACAGCCGAGGTGAGCCAGATCGAGACCGGCATGGCGGCGTAGACCGCCGACGCAAGTAGAGGGACCCAGGGATAACCCTGACTGGTCCGCTGAATCGACCCGGCGATCAAGTAGATGGAGAGGATCGTTATCACGTCAGCAGCTATAGCTCCGTACCTGATGTCGATGCCCGCGAGGACGAACGGTGCGAAGTAGATGGGGACCAGCGGTAGGTACACGAAGATGACCGACCCGCCATAGTGGTTCGTGTACCCGGAGTACAGGTAAGGGTCTCTGAGGTCCAGAATCTGCTTTGCCGCCTGCTGGTCGACATAGTAGATGTCGACGGGGTTCCCGTCCCGACCGTCGCCGAAGTAGTACATGACGACAAGGCGCAGGACGACGGCTGCCAAACAGATGGCGCTGAGCGCGTACAGAGGACGGACACTCACGGCGAAGGCCGCCTCATGACCGCCACCTCTCCTGTCCCATAATTCACATTTTCGTATGGGGCCATAACCGTTTTAGTGTCCTGCTACTGAAACTTCGTCCGCTTTGCAGCTCGACGTGGCCATATTCCTCGCTGCCCTCGGCATCACTACGCTGGAGCTGGTCGAAGCAGCGGCGGTCGGGCTGGCCCTGTACGGCGACTCGAGACGTCCTTCGGCGTTTCTCTTCGTCGCGCTGGGGGTCGTGGTGGTCTTCGTACCCATGTTCGCGCTCGGAGCCCTCATCACCCTCCTCCCCCTCCTCTACGTCAGGCTCGTGGGCGGTGTTCTGCTTCTCTACTTCGGTCTCAGGCTCATCCGGAGCGCTCGCAAGTCTGTCGTGCGAAGCAGGACAGCAGGAGGTCCCCACGAAATCTTCCAGAGGAGCGTCTTCGCCACTGGTTTCTCGGTCGGAGCGATAGAGGCGTTCGAGGCTGCGATAGTGCTTATCGGGCTGCTTCCGAACGGCTATCAGTCGACCGTACTGGGGATTGGTGGTGGCGTTGTCTTCGTTGTCGGCGCTACCTATGCGCTCCGGAACCAGGTCAGAAAGGTCAAGCAGGCGGATACCAAGGTAGTCGTATCGGCGCTGCTCCTTTCATTCTCGGTGTTCTGGTTCGGGGAGGCGTTCGTCGAAGTGGACGACGTGGTGCTAATCCCGCTCTTCGTGGTCTTCGTTTCAGCGGTCTATTTTATCGCGAACAGACCCTCAGGCCATTCAACCCCGCCGGGTCCCGGGTGACCTGGACAAGGCTTTCCTCACGGTTTCGTCGTCGACCTGGTCGAACTTGCCATAGAAACCTCCTATCGCATAGAATGGCTCGGGCGTCGAGGGGCAGACCACGCGGTCGGCGACCCTGGCAAGTTCGGCGACCGCTTCGCGCGAGCCCACGGGCGCTGCTACGATGACCTCCGCAGCGCCTCCGGCCCTCACGGATGCGACTGCAGCCTTGGCCGTCGAGCCTGTCGCGATCCCGTCGTCGACGATCACGACAACCTTCCCCCGCAGCGAAGGAAAGGGGCGCTCCCCCCTGTACGCGACCATCCTCCTTCGAACTTCATCCTCCTGCGCCTTGACCTCCGAATCCAGATACTTCTTCGGCACTCGGAGCAGCCTGACCATGTCGTGGTCGATTACGGGCTCGCCTTCCTGGGTCACCGCGCCGATGGCCAGTTCGGGATTTTCGGGCGCGCCGACCTTTCGGGTGATCACGATGTCTAGCGGGGACCCGAGAGAGTCGGCGACAACCCGGGCGACGGGGACTCCCCCGCGCGGGATCGCCAGGACGAGTACCCCCGTGCGTCCCTTGAGGAAGCCAAGCGCCTCGGACAGGCGGGCGCCTGCATCTTCTCTATCCCGGTACGGCGGCGTCATCACGATGAAAATCGGGAGCGGCTAGAACATTACCATTCCGCCGCTAACGTTGAGCGACTGGCCGGTCATGTAATCCGCCTTGTGAGAAGCAAGAAACATGATGACGTCGGCCACGTCCTCCGGCAGCGCGAGCCTGCCGAGAGGGACCCTCGCCGCCCACTGCTTCCTCAGCTCTTCTTCAGGGACGCCGCGAATGCGGGAATGGGTCCTGAACTCGTACTCCAGCATCTCTGTCAGCACGTCGCCCGGGCAGACGGCGTTTACGTTGATCCCGTGAGGCGCCAGCTCAAGCGCTAGGCTCTTGGTGATCCCGATGACCGCGAACTTGGACGCGCAATAGTGTGTATAGTATGCCCCGCCGTTCTTTCCTGCAATCGACGAAACGTTGACGATCTTGCCGCCTCCTCCCCTCGCGACCATGCGACTGGCCACCGCCTGACAGGTCTGAAAGGTGCCCCTAGCGTTGACTTCCATCGTGCCGTCCCAGAGTTCCTGCGTTATCTTGTCGAAGGGGAGTATAGTAAGGATGCCTGCACAGTTTACCAGGATGTCGACCTTGTCCAGCGTCTCGAGGCACCTGCCCACGCTGCGCTGTATCTCCGTTTCAGAGCGCACGTCGAGCCTGTCTGCGACGCAGTTCCCGCCCATTCCGACAACCTCCTTCTCTGTCTGCCGCGCCGTCTCTTCCTTGACGTCCGTCGCGAAGACGTCGGCCCGTTCCCTTGCGAAGGCCAATGCCACAGCCCTGCCGATTCCGCCGCCAGCACCGGTTATCATCACGGTTTTTCCTGAGAAACTCATAACAGAGTCCCTTTCCATGTCTCCTATTAGTCACATCGGAAGCGCCCCCCAAGAGGGGCTTGGGTCCTCTTCCACAAGAAGCGCACCGCCACGAGCTCGGTCCTGCATGACGGCGCTGTCGGGGACGCGCCTTGCCACGACGGGGTAGACTGCACGGTCAGCTCGGTGGACGGGTATTCCTACGCACTGAAGTCCATGCCCCGGAGGCCCGACAGCGAGTTGCCGTCACCGAAAATTCAGAGGAGACGCACGCCGATCCAAGAAGGAGGTGACGAAGCCCGGAGACTGACGCCTATCAAAAGAGAGAGAGCCGACCAGGGATCGCTCGCCGGGAAGCCGAAGCGAGGTCTTTGCGTAGATTCTTCGCAAATGAGGCGGGTCTCAAGAAGCGCCCTCCGGAGCGCAAGAGTCTCGGGATGTCTCCACCCATCTGAGGGAGTGCGCGTCTCGCGGGAGGCGGGTACCAGGCGGCTCGAGACCCGAGGGAAGTGTGTCGCAGAGGCGGTGGGAGGCGTCGGAGTCCAGAAGAAACCGCTCTGGGCGGCTTGGATGTTTCAATCTTAAATACTTCACACGATGGCGACCGGAGGAGTTTATCATGCAGCCGAACGTCGCCATGCCCCCTGCTGTCTCGCGCATACTCCTGCCGGTCGACGGCTCCGAGCACGCAAGAAGAGCGGCAGAGGCGGCGATACAGATTGCATCTGAATACAAGGCGAGCCTTTTGATTGTAAGCGTAGTCTCGCCGCCCGCATTCTTCATCTCGGGGCCTGTGGGGGCCCCCGCCGACCTGACGGACTACTACCGGCTCGAAACGGAAGACGCTAGTGGCGCAGTCAATTCAGTCTCAGAGCTCGCCAAGCAGGCAGGCGTCTCGGTCACCTCGAAGGTTCTTCGCCCGGGCAAATCAGTCGTGGAAGCCATAATCGAATTCGCATCCGACGAGAAGGTGGACCTGATAGTGATAGGCACACGAGGTCTCGGC